>CAIJLK010000195.1 GCA_903821465.1 uncultured Bacteroidota bacterium
ATTTACTTTTAGCCCTGATTATTTCGCGACCTTTTCTAACTAATTGCTGTATTGTAGGCATTCTAATCCGTTTAAAATTTCGGACGGCAAAGGTAATGGCTAGATGTGAAAAACCAAAATGTTTTCAGAAGTTTTCCCCCACTATTTCAAAAAAAATCCAAAATAGAGCCAAATCAGACTAAAAATCGGGGATAAATTATTGCCAGCAGGTCCAAAAATAACCAAAATCGTACAAACTAATCCTCCCTTCGACTCTCCACCGCTAAAACACCTCAGCGCCGATATTTAGAAACACCCAAATTCAGTTAAGTTTTAGCCCAATCCATTTTCAGCCCTTGCGATCTGAGTTGGCAGCTATTTATTTTGATGCCTCAATCCTACCAAATGCTACCTAAATTACTCATCGGCCTTGCCTTTTTCGCTTTTTCATCCACATTACCGGCCCAAGGCACCCAACTAAATCCTGGAGATATTGCCATTATTGCTTTTCAATCTGTCAATAACGACCAATTTGCGTTTCTGTCACTTGTTGATTTGGCTCCCAACACCCAAATTCAATTTTCTGAGAAGGGATGGAATGGTTCGATCCCCAGTCCTGCGTTTGTCACCACAACCGAGGGAGTGCATTCATGGACGGCTCCTGTAAATGGACTTCCTCAGGGAACCGTTGTGATTATTAGCTTCAATAGCCTTGGCGCCGGGCCTATTGCCAATTTTGGCACCGTAGTTTCTACTGCTGCGGCTAAGCTTTCTACGGCAGGAGATGAAATTATTGCCTATCAAGGAACCGCATCATCCCCAAATTTCATTTACGCATTTGGCTCAAGACCATGGATTAGTTCAGGAATACCGACCTCAAATCAATCCTGGCTTCCCTCTCCCCTAATTAATGGGGTGACTGCCAGAGATTTTACTACGCAGATCGATAACCAATATTTTAAATTACCCAATTACTCCGGTTCGCGCGATTCGGTACTTGCGGCAATTGGAAATGTTCAAAACTGGACAAGAAGTAATACGCGTTTTTCTACCCTTCCGAATTGGGATTTTACCATTTTATCACATTTCTATCTTAATGCTTTAGGAGATCCAACTAAATTAGAAAGCTGGGGCTCTTTGACCGATGGTACTGGCAGCAATCCTAGTTCGTTCACTAAAACGGGATCAGTATTTCATCTAGGAAAGCTTAGAAATAATGTTGCTTTATCAGAAGACTGGACGATCGGAAATCTGCTCATTGAAAAAAATAATTCACTCTCAATAAATGGATTTCATTTAACGCTGAATAATCTGGTTGATTCAAGTCAGGGTATATTGAAAGGCTCTGCAAATTCCCGATTAACGATCAGAGGTAAATCTGGGCCCCTGCGCTTTGATACCAATGCGGCTCAACTCAATAATCTTAATATAGCATCTCATGCTAATATAAGTTTGTATCAACCATTACAAATCGTTCCGAATAACAATAAAGGCTGCCTTTTTATTGGTGATAGCGCCTTGTTTAATACGAATGGATTTTTAATGTTTTGCGCCTCAGAAAAAGGAGAATCAATGTTGCAGCCATTAGGCATCGGAGCTTCCCTCTTAGGAAAAATAACCATACAAAAATTCATTCCCGCTGGTAAAAGGAATTATCGCTTTATGAGTCACCCTTTTACGAACCCTATCGCACTAAATATTTTAACAACTGCAATTGATATTACAGGATTGGCGGGCTCCTTGAATGGCTTTACAAGCACTGCTTCCAACAACCCTTCCGCATTTTGGTATCAGGCAAATAAAGAGGATACTATTCAGAATATTTCGGGATGGACCGCATTTACGAATACGGATGGGCGCGACTCAAATGCATGGAAACAGTTGCAGGGTATCAGAATAAATATACGGGGAAAAAAATCTGAGGGACTTGATGGCCTTCCTTATACACCCTCTGCAGTTGTTTTACAATTGAAAGATAGCCTCAACACAGGCAATCAAATTGTATCACTTTCAAAAGGGTTGCATAATGCAGGATTTAATTTAATCGGAAATCCCTTTGCCGCAGATATTGATATGAGTAAGCTGCTCATTGGAGATAATATTGTTCCCAATTATTATTTATGGGACCCATATTTGGGAACCAAGGGTGGGTATGGCTGTTATCCTTTTTCTAACAGCATTGTTTTGCCAAGCTTTACTGCATTTTTTGCACAAACAAGCGACTCCTCAACTGGCAACCAAATACAATTTCCTGAAACCTGCAAAACAGTTACTAATAACGCTTTAAGAGTATTTGGAGCAAACGAAAAACCAAAGAATCAATTAGAATTATTAGTAGAAGCAGATAGTCTTATCTGGGATCATCAATTGTTTATTTTCAAAACAGATGCAACAGATAGTATTGACAGATTTGACGCGAAGAAAATGATGAATCTTGAATTTAATTTATATAGTTGGAGCAAAGAAAAAGAAAAGCTATGCATTGATACAAGATCTAGTGTTCATCCAACCACAATTCCGCTAGGACTCAACACAACATTGAATAAAAGCTTCCACTTAATAGTCAGTAAGTTTCCCGATTTACCAGATTATGATTTGTATTTTATAGATAAAGTTGAAAAAAATAAAAAATTATTACAGGATGGATTCCACTATTCATTTAATGCAGATAGTTCGCAACAATTGATTAATAATGAAAGGTTTGAAATTCAATTATTGGCTAAAAATAATATACCTCTTATACTACCTGTTTTAAATCCGCAGCTGGACTGTTTTGTTTTTCCGAATCCTACCAATAACTTATTGTATTTACGAATAACTACAGGCAAACAATTACCCATTTTTATTAGTTTGAGAAATTCATTGGGACAGGTTTTGCTAAACGAAAAACTGGAGGCGCAGCAATACATTTTGCATTCAATTTCAATGAAAAAATGGGCAGCGGGAAACTATGTATTAATTATTTCTAATGGCATTGAAACTATTAGTAAAAAAATCATCAATTACTAAAATCTTAGCAATGAAAATGAATAGGCTTTTCAAATTAATGTTTGCATGTATCACTATCGCCATCCCTATCTGCTTAATTGCCCAGCCTCCTGGTTTTGACCAAGACACTAATGATGTTCCTATTGATGGTGGATTAAGTCTCCTGCTGGCTGCTGGAATTGGCTATGGAATTAAAAGAAAATTTAAACAGGAAGATGACGCGCAAAAAAAGAAGCCTGCCACTAAAGAATAGCGCAGGCTTCGTAATTCGATTATTGAAAATTAAATAGCTAACATCCAGCCATTTTCATCTGCAATTGCACCTGTTTTAATATCATCCATATCTTTCTTGATAGCTGGAGCTATTGTCCATTTATCTGTATCGAATTGCATGATAGTGTCTTTATATTTCATTTCCTTGATTGGTGCAATAGTAGCAGCAGTTCCAGTACCGAAAACTTCCTGTACATTACCTGCTTTATATTCAGCTACTAGTTCATCAATACTAATTCTACGCTCCTCTACTTTAAAGCCTCTGTTTTTCAAAAGGGTTAAAACGCTATCTCGTGTAACACCTTTTAAAATAGTTCCTTCTTCTAATGACGGTGTTACGGCAACACCATTAATAATAAACACAACATTCATCATGCCCACTTCCTGCAACCATTTGTGCTCAAACGCATCAGTCCACAATACCTGATCATAGCCCATTGCATTGGCTTTCTTGGCTGCAATTAAACTGCCACCATAATTACCCGCATTTTTTGAAAATCCAACACCACCAGGAGCAGCACGGGTATAATTTTCTTCCACCAAAATTTTCATCGGGGCCGCAAAGTATGGACCGGAGGGACTAAGTATGATCAAAAACTTATAGGTCGCAGATGGTCGTACACCTAAAAATGCATCAGTTGAAAACATAAAAGGCCTGATATACAAAGAGTGATCCTTTCTATTCGGGATCCATTCTTTATCAATTTCAATCAGCTTTCGCATGCCATCAATAAAAATTTCTTCTGGCACAGTTGGCATACACATTCTTTCTGCAGAAGTATTAAAACGAATTAGATTGTCGTAAGGCCTAAAAATAAAAGCATCACCAGACGCTGTTTTATAAGCTTTAATTCCCTCGAAAATGGACTGCCCATAATGTAGCACCGATAATGCTGGTTCGAAAGATAAAGCCTGATATGGGCGAATAGTAAGATTGGTCCATTCCCCATTGATATAATCAGCTTCTAACATATGATCGGTAAAATACCTTCCAAAAGGCAAATTTTCGAGACGCAATTCCAATAGTTTACTCACTGCAATTTTCTCAATCTTTATATCCGCTGCTGCTACCATAGTTTTATATTTGTTGCAAATAAACGAAAAAAATAAAAGCTAACAATCGTTAACTTTACAAACTGCAGATGTCAACTGAAAAAATACAGCTTCCCGATTTTGTTATTGCCAATTTATACACAGATTTATTGGTAGTAGGAAACGATGTTATTTCGAAAAGAAATATATCTAAACCAACAACTGATCTTGCAGCAAAACCTACAACAAAGCAACCAGCCGGAAATGAGAAAGAATGGTATCTAGGGAATAACGGCAAAAAAATAACTATAATTATAAAAGAGGCCGATGTTGCATTTATTAATGACCAGCATTTGCAATTTCTTTCGAATATTTTAAGCGCTTGCAAATTAAACCTAGGTGACATAGCATTAGTAAATCATCTAAACAATGCGCTTGTGTATGCTGATCTGAAACAAAAACTTCAGCCGAAATTTATTATTGCTTTTGATTTACAAACAAAAGAAATCCAACTTCCATTTACGATACCCAACTACCAAGTACAGTTACACGACAACTGTAAATTTCTTTTTGCTTCATCTTTGAAAACTATGGAAGGTGATTCACAAGAAGCAAAGCTGGAGAAGTCTAAGTTATGGGCTAGCTTAAAGAATATGTTTCAATTATAGCTTCGATAAAACTATTCCTGCGAGATCAAATTTATTAAACCGAATAACAAACTTATAGTATGGAAATAATTGAGCTTGTATTTGCTACCAATAATCAGAATAAGGTAAATGAGATCCGATCAATTTTACAAACGCCCTTTCATGTGATTACTTTAAAAGACGCAGGAATTGATATTGATATTCCTGAGCCGCATGCAACTTTAGAAGCAAATGCTTCTGAGAAATCATCTACGATACATCGCATTACTAATATGAATTGCTTTAGTGAGGATACTGGATTAGAAGTTTTTTCTCTGAATGGTGAGCCGGGAGTAAAAAGTGCTCGCTATGCCGGTGAGGGCAGAAATTTTCAAGACAATATTAATTTACTAATTGAAAAATTAAAAGGTAAACCTGATAGAACCGCTCAATTCAGAACCGTAGTTTCTTTGATCTGGAATAACCAGGAATTCCTTTTTACAGGAATTTGCAAGGGTCGCATCATAGAAATACAAAAAGGTTCCGAAGGATTCGGGTATGATCCCGTTTTTGTTCCCGATGGCTCAGATAAATCATTTGCAGAAATGACTATGGATGAAAAAAATAAATTTAGTCACAGGAAAAAAGCAGTAGTACAACTCATAGAATTTCTAAAACAAAAGGTATTATGAACAGAATAAAATTGGCGATGCCAGAACATTATTCCTTCTCAACCGAGTTACAGATTAGGATCACAGATCTAAATTATGGCGGACATGTTGGCAATGACAGTTTTCTAGCCCTGATCCAAGAAGCGCGTCAGCAATTCTTGCTACAATACGGTTACAAAGAATTAGACTTTGAAGGATTCGGATTGATCATGGCTGATTCTGCAATTGAATATCGATCTGAATTAAACTATGGCGACATTGTAAGGATTTCTGTGCAAGCAGAAGGTTTTGATAAATTAGGCTTTGATATCTTTTATTTATTAGAGATCATTAATAAAGAAGCAATAATAGTTGCAGGAAAAGCAAAAACAGGGATGATTTGTTTTGATTATACACTCAAAAAGAAAACGAGTATCCCAGCTATCGCGATTGCAAAATTAACACAGCCACAATAGTTCTATCATTCACATCAACATTATGAAGCGACCCATTCTTTTTTTGATCTTGATTGCCTCACTCCTTTTAAATATTGGAAACATAACAGCACAATCAATTCCAAGCTATAAAAATGCAAAGCTTCCCATCCCTCAAAGAGTGAACGACCTCTTATCGAGAATGACCCCAGAAGAAAAGTTCTGGCAGTTGTTCATGATCCCTGGCGAAATAAAAAAAGGAGATGAGCCCTTATATAAAAATGGACTATTCGGTTTCCAAGTAAGTGCAGCCTCTTCTGAGGTTGGCGCATCAGAGCAGATCTTACGCTATGGTGTAAGTGAAGACGCACAAAGTCTAGCAAAAAAAATCAATAGCATTCAAAAATATTTTATTGAACAAACCAAGCTGGGGATCCCAATTATTGCATTTGATGAGGCTTTACACGGCTTAGTTCGAAACGGGGCAACTGTATTTCCCCAATCCATTGCACTGGCTGCAACTTGGGATACCACTCTAATGCAGGAAGTTGCAAGTGCCATTGCATTTGAAACAAAGACAAGAGGGATTCGTCAAATTCTTTCACCTGTTATTAATTTGGCAACTGATACTCGTTGGGGCCGAACCGAAGAAACCTATGGTGAAGATCCATTCCTCAGTGCTGCAATGGGTGTTGCCTATGTCGGCGCTTTTGAAAGAAATAATATCATCACTACTCCCAAACATTTTATTGCCAATGTAGGTGATGGCGGGCGCGACAGTTATCCTATTCACTCTAACGAAAGGAAACTATACGAAAACGATTTTGTTCCTTTTATTGATGTGATTAAAAAAGCGGGAGCAAGAAGTATCATGACTGCTTATAATTCTGTTGATGGAAGTCCATCTTCAGCCAACAACTGGCTACTCAATACCACACTAAAAGAGAAATGGGGATTCAAAGGATTTGTGATTTCTGATGCAAGTGCTGTTGGTGGTGCCAATGTGTTGCATAACACTTCAAACAGTTACGAAGAGTCGGGGAAACAAAGCATTGTAAACGGATTAGATGTAATCTTCCAAACAGCGCATGAACACGGTAAACTTTTTATACAACCTTTTTTAGATGGGAGTATTCCCAAAGCAACTATTGATGCGGCAGTAGCGCGAGTACTGACTGCTAAATTTGAGTTGGGACTATTCGAAGCCCCTTACGTTTCAGAAGATCTTGTAGATTCGAGTAGTTATTTGAAACATCAATTGATTGCAAAAAAAGCAGCCATTGAATCAATTGTTTTATTAAAGAATGAACAATCTGTATTACCCATTCATAAATCTGTAAAAACTATTGCTTTAATTGGCACAGATGCTGTTGAAGCCAGGCTAGGTGGTTATTCCGGACCGGGCATCGGCAAACAAACTATTCTTAAAGGGATTCAAAAATTAGCTTTTAAAAATAATATACAGGTGTATTATGCGGCAGGTTCAACACGTTTAAATCAGGATATTCAATCCGTACCATCCTCTCATTTATCATTTATACAAAACGGGCAAAGAGTTATTGGTTTAGCCGCATCGTATTTCAATAATATAGAAGCAAAAGGCGTTCCAATTTTTAGTAGGATTGATAAGCAGGTTGATTTTAATTGGACGCTCTACGCCCCTAGTCCAGAACTTCAACCCGATTTTTATAGTGTTAAATGGACCGGTGAATTTACAGCACCAAGCACAGGAAAAATTACCATCGGTTTAAAGGGTAATGATGGATATCGACTCTTTATCAACAATAAATTATTGATCGATCGATGGAATAAAGAAAGCTTCCATACAGACCTAGTTGATTATGAATTTGAAAAAAATAAATCCTACCCGATCCGTATAGAATTCAAAGAGCCAAATGGAAATGCTCATATTCAACTCATTTGGAAATTACCAAATCAGCATGAAAAGAAATTAAATGAAGCAGTTGCGCTTGCTAAAATCTCTGACCTGATTTTATTTACAGCAGGCATTGAAGAAGGAGAATTCAGAGACCGTTCTTCATTGTCCTTACCAGGTAATCAAGAACAAGTATTGAAAGAATTGATAGCTACTGGAAAACCTGTGGTAGTATTACTTGTAGGAGGTAGCGCTATCACAATGAATAACTGGTTGCCTAAAGTAAAAGCGGTAATTGATTGTTGGTATCCAGGAACAAGGGGTGGTGATGCTATTGCAGAAGTTTTATTTGGCGAAGCAAATCCAGCAGGAAGATTACCGATCAGTTTTGTAAATTCAGAGGGACAACTTCCACTAGTTTATAATCATCTGCCAACTGGCCGCGGAGATGATTATAATGATCAAAGCGGACTTCCCTTATTCCCCTTTGGATATGGATTAAGCTATACGCATTTTGATTATAGTAATCTGCAAATAGATAAAAAACAGATGCATGCATCAGACACCGCTATGATCCGATTTCAATTAACTAATTCGGGTAATCAAGATGGAGAAGAAGTAGTGCAATTATATATCCGCGATGAATTGGCATCCCTAGCAAGACCTGTTATGGAATTAAAAGGTTTCCAAAGAGTGTTTCTTAAAAAAGGAGAAAAGAAAACCATTGAATTTGCCATTACCAAAGAACTACTTGAAATGTATGACTTTACCATGAAGAAGATCCTGGAGCCAGGCAAATTCAGAATAATGATTGGTGCCTCTTCAAGAGACTTCCGACTAAAAGAAACCCTTAGAATCGAATAAATTTAAACACCAAACTGTGCTAGATGATGGTCCAAGTGTTTATAAAACATATTGTTCCATTCAGTTTTATTGAGCGCACCGAATGATAAAGATTTTCTTCCCTCAAAATATGCTTCACCCAATTCCAGCGTTTTTTTGATGTAATTAATTAACCGTTCTTTTTCTTTCTCAAAGTCTTTTTCATCTTTCATTATAAATGCTGGGGCAGTTTGAATACTTTTTTTATAAGGCGTCTCTCCTACAACAGATTTTTTGACAAATAATTTCAGCATCAACTTCACAAACGAATTGGGCTCTGGATGGATATTCTCATAGGCCATTTCATAGGTAACATTGCAATGAGCCAGCATTTGGGCTACCGACATTTTTCCCCACAATCCTTTGGTATCAGGTGTTAGCAGGTTAATACGATTGATGATTTCATTGGAATCATTCTGATTGAATACATTTTTCATGAAAATAAAATTAAGGTTATGGGGCCAATATTTATTTCAGTATCGTTTTTAAATCTACATAAAATATAAACAAATCTTGTGGTGTCATCAATTTTCCCTTCAGTAATAGGCTTTTTGAATAATAGAGTTTCCCGTTAAAAATCAGGAAGGGCGCCCTGAAATCTCTTTCGCGAATATGCAGTTGTTGATGATTAATCTTAATGGAATAATGTGTTTCTGTAAGGGTACTTGTTTTAACAAATAACTCATCGGCGGTATAGGCACTATCTAAAATTGTAAATAATTTATTGGAGGTAGTATCTGCATTATAATAGAAATCGATTACTTGTTGTGGCAATTGAAACATCTTGGATTCCTGCCATTCTACCAACTTCAATTCATTCTTGCTTTTGCATGCAGAAAATAGCATTAAGACAATTGAAATACTTAATAGCGTTAATAAAAATGATTTGACTGTGTGTTTCATCCAATTAATATTATACGTTAACGGCTAACTTTTCTCGTTCCAAATTCTCCAACTCTCCTCTGCTTGCAAGATGAGCATTTCAAATCCATTCTGAATACTAGCGCCCTGTTGCCTTCCAAGGCTTAAAAATTTAGTCTCAGTTGGGTTATAGATCAAATCAAACAAATGATGCTGGGCTGTTAGATACTGATAGGGAATTGCTGGACAATCATCCAAATTTGGATACATACCTAATGGACTAGTATTGATAATCAGTTGATGTGTTTCGATGATCTCTTTACTAAGATCCTGGTAGCTGATAGCATTCGAAGAAGCTGTTCTAGAAACAAAAAGACAGGGGATTTGTAACTGCTGAAAAACATATTCCACTGCTGCAGAAGCCCCACCAGTTCCCAATATCAAGGCCTTTTGATGATGGGGTTTCAGAAAGGGTTCTAAGGATTTTTGAAATCCAACCACGTCTGTATTATATCCTTTTAATTTTCCGGATACGATTTTAACACAATTACAAGCGCCCATTTTTTTAACTGGGTCTGAAACTTCTTGCAAAAAATCGAGTACCGCTTTTTTATAAGGGATGGTAATATTAAAACCTTGCAATTCTTTTCTAGAGCTGAGGATCTGTTTTAATTCCTGAATATTGGGAATCGAAAAATTCTCATACGCAGCATCTGTAATGCCAAGCTGCTGAAATTTTTCAGTAAAATATTTCTGCGAAAATGAATGCGTTAGCGGATAACCTAATAAGCCGAATAAACGCATGGCAAGATTATTTATCTAAGTATAAAGAAAAAGTATCTCCTCTTAATCCAATACGCATTGCTTCCAAAGCAATCATTTCATTAGGTGCGATATTACCTAGGTTCACATTGCAACCAATCAATTCCAAGAAATACAATTGCTGTGCTTTTTGAGGTGCTTCCCAAATGATTTTTTCAGCAGGGATCTGAGTCAATATCTCTTGAACCAATCCTTCACGCACTTCACCACTTCCACGATAAATCCCTACATTTCCCGCTTCACGAGCTTCAGCAATTACATATGCAGAACCGGCTTCTAATTCAGCACGCATCAGTTCAATCCATTTATAAGGAGGTATAATATGCGCAGCATCCTTACTACCCACTTCGCTCAATACAGTTGAATGCTTCATTAATTTTTCGATATAGCCACATTTTTCGGGATGCGGAATACTGATAGATCCATCGCTTACCTCAACATAATCGATCTTGTAATCCTTACACATGGCGATATAATCATCGAATTGATTTCTAATCAAAAAAGCTTCGAATAAAGTACCCCCAAAATAAACCGGGATGTCATAAGATTGATAGGCTTCAATCTTCTCTCTTAAATTTGGGGTAACAAAAGCTGTACCAAATCCTAATTTAACAATATCTATATGCGGACCAGCAACACTTATAAAATTGTGCACTTCGGGAATACTTAGGCCCTTATCCATTACCATGGTAATTCCATAAGCCCTAGGTTTCTGTATACGATCAGGTATTTGAGTCAAATTAAAATTCATTTCGCTTGATTTTCGTATGCAAAAATAGGTTAATCGAGCGACTTTCTACAAAACTCCCCCTTATAGCTTTGTTTAAGTTTTCTTATATTTTTTTGCCCTTCTTATAACGGGCAACAATATCAACGACCTGATTATTCTGCAAGATGGCAGGATTTAGTTCGATAAATTTTTTCAGCAATTTTGGCGCTTTATCCATTGCCATTTCTAATCTGAGTAGGGCTTCCTTTGTCTTACCATTTACAAATAATACAGTACTTTGATAGAATAGGAAGATGGGCTTGCCATCTGTTGCTTTCATCGCAGCGACTGACTGTGTAAGGGCCTCTTCATAAAATTCGGCTTTTAATAAACAACGAATCAATGCTTCCCAACCAGCCACATTTTTTTGTTTCTGTCGAACAACAACACTAAAATATTGGATAGCCTCTTTAAACTGACCAAGGTTCATGCGGCATTCGCCCATGGCCAAATTGTATTCAGTAATAGTTCTTTGAATGCGCATGGCATTTTCAAGGTGTTTGATGGCACTTTGCCATTGCTCTTCGAGCATATACGTAACTGCGATCTTATAATGTAGTTTGCTATCCTCGGTATTAAGGTGTACCGCTTTTTTATAATGGAACCTAGCCTGGGCATAATTACCTAAACGATGAAAACAGTGACCAATCGCTTCATAGATTACATCTTCTGGTCTTGATAACTCCAAGACCTTCTCTAAGACTTCAATAGCTTCCTTATACTTACGCAGACGCAGGAAAGCATCGCCCATATTCCGATATGCATAATCGAATTTCTCGTCAATCGCTACGGCATATTGATAGGCATCAATTGATTTTTCATAGAGTTTCAAACCTTGAAACGCTGCAGCCATATTGAACCAAGCAAGTTCATTATATGGATACTCATCTATGATTTTCTGATGAACCCGGATACTCTCTTCGTTTCTTCCGGTGAAGTCGGTCCAAAAACAAATCTTATAAAGGGCTTCTTCATTATTAGGTTCTTCCTCTAGAATTAGCTTTAGACAATCGAAAACCTTATCAAATTCTTCATAATCGTCATATACATCCGCCAATTCAAACAATAGATCTAACCGCTCTTCCCCTTCAAATAGGTTCAAAGCAGCTTCGAGCAATTCCACAGCCTTTGCTTGTTGATCTAAAGCCAGATAAGCATCTGTTTTTAAAATATAGAGATTTACATCATTACTATCAAACAACTCAGCAGTTTCCAAAATGTTTAGGGCCTCCTGATATTTTCTATTGGCGAGCAACAGATCAGCTTTTTTTAACATAAGAAGTGCGGAATAAGGAAACTGCTCTAATGCGATCTCTGAAGCTTCCATCGCAGCGTTTATATCGTCTTTTTCATCATAATAGTCAATAATCCTTTCAAAAGCATCTTCTTCTAGAAAAGAATGACTATTCCCTCTTTTGAGATTCTGGTATTGCTGCAAGAGTTCTTTGAGTTCCTCTCGGTCTTCGCGGTATGGATTTTCTCTCATTGGACTATCGGTTTATTGAATATAAAACTTTTTTTGACTTTATTTTAAGTCTTAGGCAACTTTTTTCATTTTCACGCGTCTTATTAATATTAGGTTAATTGTCATATAATTAAGAAAAAGAATTACCTTTACTATAATGAAAACAAGGCAAAACATACAAAAATTCGGATTTTCCATCCTTTTGGTGATGGTGATTCAGATGGCGTATGCAGCTTTTTCATTCACGGGTATTGCTGATGAACACTCAAAAAACAGCAAGTATTCTTTAAAAAACCTTAGTAGCTTTTCTAGAAAAAGTCTTACTTATTCTTCTATGAAGGGGAGTTTACAGTTTAGGGGAACTCAATTATTACAATCTAAAGAAAATCAAAATAGTACGGAAATCAATTCTATGTTACGTTTTGATAATGGTAATGCAACCTTTGTATACCCTTATAAATTCAAAGTGAAAGTTCCAACCAAGTTCAAGACTCCGGTTGCCACACACCACTAATTCAACAATCTATAGCCACTCGTTGGAATATCGTACTTAGAAGCCGGTACTGGGCTTAAGTTAATTTTTGTTGCTATATAGCTAACTACCGAAGTACTACGTTCCATAATATCGAATTCTAAAACAAACCCTGGTACATCTTTAAACTGATATTCAAATTCACGAACAGAGGGAATAATGGCGGTTGCATAATAGATATTGAAAACACTACTATCTCTTAAATTCAACACTGCTTTCTTGCAGTCATATCCCAGGATGGTTTTTGTTTCGTTGATTAAATGAATTGTCATCCCTTCAAACTGCTTATTTGCCTCCTTCCATTCTTTGCTACTTAGGCTGGTCATAAATTTATTATTCCCAAACTCTCTTAAGATTACCGCAGATCCATTTGCCTTATCATAAATTACAGATTGCAAAAGAGAGGGACTATTTAAATCAACACGACTATCATTACCTTTTATATATACTGTCTTTGAACTTTGATGAAGGGCATTCTGAACATCTTTATTCTGATCAGCATCTTCCATACTTATTTGATAAGTAACTGTACATTCTGCTACAACTCTCTGTTGGGATATACCGCAGACAGTCATACTTAACAAAGCAAAAAGCAAACCGATTATTTTCATATAATTGATTCAGGTGCTTACAATTTCATAACAATGATAAAGAAAGCCCTCTGAAATTCAGAGGGCTAATCAATTTTATTTATTTTTTTTCTGAGTGCGTTCTTTTAAATCCTGTACTTTTTTATTGCTATCCATCATGGCATCGTATTTCTCCTGCCATTTTGTTTTTGTCTTCGGAGCTTTCCGCTTAATCTCAATTTTAGCCAGGATCTTGTCATGGTTAATAATATAATTCTGAATTACAAACTGCAATCCCAATGTAATGATGTTCGACACTGTATAGTACCAAGTTAAAGCCGATGGTAATCTATTAAAGATGAACAATAACATGAATGGGAAGAAATAAGGCATGTATTTCAACGCAGGATTATCCTGAGTTGGCGTCATACTCATATTGTAAATCGAGATCAAGAAGCTAGTAATTACTGCGGTTATAGTAAACAAACTAATATGATCACCGAAGCCCATGGGCACATTGAAAGGTAATTTAGCGATCACGTCGTAGGATGATAAATCCTGACTCCATAAGAATGCTTGTCCCCTCAGTGCAATATTCGAATTAAAGAAACTGTATAATGCAAAGAAGATTGGAATCTGCAATAATGCTGGAATACATCCGCCTAAAGGATTTACACCTGCTTCTCTGAACAGTTTCATTTGTTCCATTGCAAAACCTTGCTGATCATCGCCAAATTTTTTCTTCAAAACATCTAGCTCGGGACGCATTACTTTCATTTTAGCACCACTCAAATAACTGCTATAAGTAAGAGGAGCAGTAACTAAACGAATGAACAAAGTAAGGAGCAAAACCACCCAACCAAAATTCTTTACAAAGCCTGCAAAGAAATTAAATACATTCATAATAATGTATTTATTGATAGGGCGAACAAAAGAGTACATGTCTCTTCCAAGGTTCACAATTTTGTCCATCTCTGGTGCCTGCTTCTTTAGAATATTAAAGTCACTCGGCCCATAATATAATTGAAAAGGAACCGCTACGCTTGCTGTAGCAGGTAATTTCATTTGAAGTGAGGCATTAACAGTAGCTAGCTGAGCGCTTGAATCAGTTTTACGAATAAAACTAACAGCACCAGCACTAAAACTATTCTTAGCAACTAAAGTGGTATTGAAGAACTGTTGTACAACGCTTAACCATTGTACTGGTTTTTCGAACTTTCTTTCACTCTTAGCAGAAATATAATCAAAATCATTTCCTTCGGAGAAACAGATATTCGACATCTGACGCTCATACACTGCAGTCTTTTCTTGCTGATGCGTTGTAGAATTCCATTGCAAATTCAACTGACCCTGACTCAATAATTTATCGGCACCGGTCAAAGACAGATTCCAATCGATCATGTATTCATTTGGTCGTACAATATATTCATGCACAATAGATTCACCATTTGCAGATTGTAACGCAAAACGAATAGTCTGACTACCATCGGCATTTTTTACAACGGGGTTTCCAGTAAAAAATAATTCAGCAGTTTGGGCAGACTGATTTGTGCCTGTATTTACGGCATAACCAATTTGATCTGTTCCACCAGAAAGTGTTACAAGATTACCATCCTGGGATTTATAATTTTTGAGAATTACACTATGAACTATACCACCCTTGTTAGAGAAGTTCACTTTCATTAATTCGTTCTCAACAACAATCATTTGTTCAACGCCTGTTGCAGCAGTGGTGAAATTACCCGCAGCTGAAACTCTAAACGCAGCATCTCTTTTTACTGAGTCAAGTTTTGCAGTAACTGTATCTATTACTTTCATCCTTGCAGCCTGAACAATCGCAGTGGAATCATCTTGTTTTTTCTTTATTTCCGCCAAGGCAGATTGTTGCTTATTCGTATACCAGAAGTATAGAAAAAACAGAATGCCCAACAGCACAAAACCAATAACCGAATTCTTATCCGTCTTCATATCAAATTTTATTGAGCGGCAAAGGTAGTATTCTCAGTTTAGATTGGGAATCTGTGCCTATTAAATTTATAAGAGCGTTAAAATAGCTTTAAAAAGGGCAATTGGAGGGGAAATCTGGTATTTTACTCGTTTCTTTAACTTCTTCAACCAGGAAATTCACCAGCTCAACCATCACATTTATAATTTTATTTATATGATGGAGCATACCTCAGGTATACTCCCGGGCGATAGCTATGCCGCGGGAAAGTTTGAAAAGTTTTTATGGTGGTTGTCAACCGCTGAAGAAGCATTAATTGAAAAAGCAGTACTTGATCGTAACCGTTATGCAATTACTGGAATGACTGTTTTAGGCACTTGGCTCTTTGCTACCCTTGCATGGTCTTATTTTTTTAGTACGGTGGTATCAGAAATTTGGGCAGCGCTTGCTCTGGGCATTTTTATGGGGGGAGTTATTTTAGGGATCGACCGAGCGTTGATCAAGGGCATCAACAGAAATAACAAACATAAAATTATTCCTATTGGATTTCGGGTTGTTCTTGCATTTACGATTGGATTATTTATGGCCCAACCAGCCCTACTCTATTTATTCAACAAAGAGATTCATACACAGATCTCGATCGACAATGAGCAGCGCAAAAGAATCAAATTACAAAGACAGGATAGTGTTTATGCAGGCATTAAACAACCACTGCTAGGGCAACGTAACCAGCTAAGAGCACAACTAATGGCGAAGGACAAAGAAGTTTCTGCAGCACGCGAAAGTTTTATTGCAGAAACGGATGGAACTGGTGGCAGTAAAAAAATTGGTTTGAAAGATATTGCAAAAGCCAAACAAGCGGCTTATCTGAAATTACAAAACGACTATTCATTGCTCGAACAATCGCTGATGCCAAGCATTCGTGCAGCCGATAGTAGTCTCTCTAATATTGATGCTGGAATATTTAAAGAGCAGGCAGCATTTGAGACATTATTGAATGATGGATTTATCACCAGGATTGAAGCTTTAAACAATCTAATCCAAAACAATTCGGCAGTGGCTTTCAGATATTATTTATTGGTGGCAATATTGATGTTGATTGAACTGATGCCAGTAATAGCAAAAACGCTTCTTCCAACAGGCACTTATGATGAACATGCAAGATTAAGAGAAGCTTATGAAATAAAAAGTCTCCAGCAACTTTATCAAAAAGCAACTGAAGACTTAGATAATAAATAGTAAGAAATTATTTAGCTCCGCCCGGGCAGTTTCGCTTTAGATAATCGGTATATAATTGCGTTAAATGATTGAAAGTTCCAGGGCCTTCAGAAATGCTATGCGTGCGATTGGGATAGCTCATCATCTGAAATTGTTTTCCGTTTTTGATGAGTTCATTGACGAGCATTTCCATATTGGAATAATGCACATTATCATCGCCAGTGCCATGAATCAACAAAAGATTTCCTTTTAAGTTTTTAGCATAAGTAATGGGTGAACCTTTGATAAATCCTGCCTTATCTTCTTGTGGCAGACCCATATATCTTTCTTGATACAAATTATCGTATGTCAATTGATTGGCAACGCCTGCAACTGCAATTCCTGTTTGAAAGATCTGAGGATATTGGAACATTAAATTTTGAGTAGCCGATCCGCCACCGCTCCATCCCCAAACCGCCACCCGATTGCTATCAATATAATTCCATTTCAAGATCTCTTTAGCAGCCAATGCTTGATCCCGAATATTTACTTGGCCGATCTTTTTATAAACCGACTTACGCCATTCTCTTCCTTTAGGCACAGGTGTTCCACGATTGTCGATCGATATATAGAAATAGCCATCAGCCGACATATCGCCGCGATATAAAAAATTATATCCTACGCCATATTCATCTTTTACATTTTGTCCCCAAGGCTCGGTATACACATAAAAAACCACCGGATATTTTTTACTCGGATCAAAATTATTGGGCTTCACCATCCAAGCATCCATCGTTACATTTTCTGAGGTTGTAACCGTAAAGAATTCAAGATTCGATTTAGTTTTATCTGCCGATTGCACAGCTTTATTTACTTTGTCGCCATCAGTAGCAATATGATCGGGCAGCTGAACCCATTCAGTAACATTCGGAGTAAAATAATTAGAAAACTTATGTTGTGCAAAACCGGCTTTTGGGGATAACTCATATTCGTTGGTGCCCGACTGATTATTTGGTGTTACGCGTAAGGCAGAACCATTGCCATCCAATTTTGTTTTATATAAGTAGCGCTGTGTAGCATTATCAGGAGAAGCTTCAAAATACAGATATCCGCTTTTCTCATCAATCGCTGAGATCCGCATCACATCGTATTTGCCATTGGTAATGCATTTTACTTTTTTCCCATCCCTACTAATTCTATAAATATGTCGCCATCCATCTTTCTCGCTCGACCAAAGAAATTCATTTCCTTTTTCAATCCAATCCCAACCACCATAGGAATATTTCTCATCCCATAAAGCTTGAATATCAATCCACGCAGAATCTTCTTCATGATAAATCGATGAAACCTTTCCACTATTTGCCTCACAAAGTAAAATAGCTGTTTGGTTTTGTCGTCGATTCAAATGTTGCACAATCAGTTCATCGCTATTTGCTGCCCATTCCATTCTCGGTAAATAAGTTTCTAAAACAGTATCGTTAGGAATATTCATCCATCTTGTTTTGCCAGTAGTTAAAGGGACCACACCTATTTTAAAAGGAGAAGGTTTTTGTCCCGCCACAGGATATTCTACAGGCACAGCGAATGGATAAATGGAATCTGTATTATTGATCATTAAATGTTCTCTGGTAATCTTAGCGTCCATTTGCCAATAAGCAATTTGCTTGCTATCCGGGCTCCATCTAAATCCATCTCTACAGAAAAATTCTTCTTCATAAGCCCAATCAAATGTTCCATTAATTTTTTTACGGCTGCCACCAACTGTTAGTGCTTGTATTTTGTTTGTTGTAAGATCTTCGACATAAATATTATACTCACTAACATAAGCCACTTTCTTATCATCGGGTGAAAATTTCGCAAACATTAAAGAGGATGCGGGTTTGTCTTTCCCTAATTGTTTTAAGCTTTTGTCGTTTAAATTTAGAACCCAATAATCACCTCTTGTATCATAGCGCCAAACTTTTTTTGAATTGGTATAGATCAAAAGTTTACTCTCATCATTCGAGAAGAAAAAATTGCGAACAGTTAAAGGCTTCTCTGCAGCATCAGGTGTAAGTTGTTTTTTTGTAATCACCACCAGTTTGGTGTTGGCAGATAAATCAGCATAGGAAATCTCCCCATTAGCAATTGAATAATATCCATTCCCATTTTTGCTCCAATGGATCCCGGAAGGAGGTTGCGCAAAAATCAGATTGAACTGAATAAAAAAACTTAGAATTAAGATGATAGATTTTTTGTTTGACATACAGTATGATTAGGAAACTGAAATTACTAAACTAAGTCATAACATGTAGGTTATGGCATAAAAAAGTCCCGCTGCTCAACTACAACGGGACTTTCAATAATTAAAGCATATTAAACTAGTACAGTTTTTTTACTATTGCTATGCAGTTGATCATTGTACTTTTTAGCAGCACCAATGAATGCAACAAATAGCGGTGCTGGATTCTCAACTGAGCTTTTTAATTCTGGGTGATATTGAACCCCGATAAAGAAAGGATGGGTAGGGATCTCCACTATTTCAACCAACCCGGTTTCTGGATTTACACCACTGGCAATCATTCCATTTTGCTGGAACTGATCCAGATATTCATTATTAAATTCATAACGATGACGGTGGCGTTCTGAAATGTTAGTTTTACCATAAATTTTCTCGGCAAGACTTCCTGCTGCTATTTCACAAGGATAAGCACCCAAACGCATGGTTCCACCCATCATCTTGATTTTTTTCTGTTCCTCCATCATATTAATAACAGGGAAGGGAGTATTTGGATCCATTTCAGTAGAATGTGCCCCATTCATACTAAGAATATTTCTTGCAAATTCAATCACAGCCATTTGCATACCCAAACAGATACCAAAGAAAGGCAAGCCTTTCTCACGAGCATATTGAACCGCTATGATTTTACCATCAATTCCGCGAAGTCCAAAGCCAGGTGCCACTAATAAACCATCAAGGCCAGATAATTTTTCAGAAACATTTTCTGCAGTAATAAATTCACTGTGCACATTTACAACTTCCACTTTCACCTCATTCATTGCGCCAGCATGAACAAAGCTTTCTAGAATTGATTTGTAAGCATCTTGCAATTCAATATACTTACCAATCAAACCAACAGTAACTTTGCTCTTAGGATATTTTAATTTATCTAGAAACCCTTTCCATTTATCAAGATTAGGTTCAGGTAATCCAGTAATATTCATTTTGCGTAAACAGATCAAATCTAATTTTTCGCGAAGCATTAATAAAGGCACTTCATAAATAGTAGAAGCGTCCATTGCTTCGATAACGGCTTCTGTTTTTACATTACAGAACAAAGCGATTTTACGTTTGATATCGTTGTTTAAAGGTTCTTCTGTTCTACATACTAAAATATCAGGATGCACTCCTGTTTCGCTCAACATTTTTACACTGTGTTGTGTAGGTTTTGTTTTTAATTCTTTAGCAGCTTTTAGATAAGGGATCAGCGTAAGGTGAACAACAACCAGGTCTTCATCAGGCAATTCCCATTGTAATTGACGAACAGCTTCAATAAAAGGTAAACTTTCAATATCACCGACGGTACCGCCCAATTCAGTGATGATAATATCATATTTATCGTCTTGACCAAGCAATAGCATTCTACGCTTGATCTCATCGGTAATATGAGGAACAACTTGAACAGTTTTCCCTAAAAAGTCGCCCGCTCTTTCCTTATTAATTACAGTCTGATAGATTCTACCAGTGGTAACGTTATTGGCTTGAGAAGTATAGGTACTTAAAAAACGCTCGTAGTGACCAAGATCTAAATCAGTTTCGGCTCCATCTTCAGTTACATAGCATTCGCCATGCTCATAGGGGTTTAAAGTGCCAGGATCCACATTGATGTAGGGATCGAATTTTTGGATGGTCACTTTAAGGCCACGTGCCTGTAATAATTTTGCAACTGAAGCTGCAATAATTCCTTTACCTAAACTACTGGTAACTCCACCAGTAACAAAAATGTACTTAGCCATAATAGCGTTTATTGATCAATATTGAATAACACGAAAATCAGCTCAAAAAAAGCAGTGCTTTGATTCAGCTTAGGAATAGTTTACTTGACCAAGGGAAATAAATATGAAAATTCTCAGAGGTCGTACAAACCTACTTCAAAAAAACTGAGGAAAAAAATACAAGGCGAAAATCAAACAAAGGCTTTGAAGAAGTGTTAATTTGAAGTGCAAATCTTTCCCACCAAAAATTATAAAAAATGAAAAAACTATTATTTTTAACGCTGGCGGCATTTTCTACTGCTTTCCTTTTCAGTTATAGCTATAAGACTCCTGCACCCAAATTATTGAGTCCGGATTGCTATATCAGCTGTTATAATGCAGATGTGCGTGACCTATTTAGGCAGGAAGCCAGCACCATGGCATTTGCCAATCTGCATCCAACTCCCCTACCTTTTCACCTGGAGGGTGCCATTGGAAAAGCGGTAACTTTTAAAGCAGCAGATGGTTCTGAAGCTATGGGCTATGAGATCCTAGCAAAGAAAAAGACCAACAAATGGATCTTTGTGATACAGGAATGGTGGGGATTGAATGATTATATCAAACGAGAATCAGACAACCTTTCAAAAGAACTGGAAAATGCGAATGTACTTGCAATTGATCTGTATGATGGCAAAATAGCAGCTACCCCAGATAGTGCCATGAAACTTGTTCAAGCAGCTAAGACAGAAAGACTTGAAAATATTATTAAGGGTGCACTTGCGTATGCCGGTTCAAAATCAAAGATCTATACTATTGGATGGTGCTTCGGTGGCATGTGGAGTTTACAAACCACTTTATTAGCTGGGAATCAGGCCGCAGGTTGTGTGATGTATTATGGAAGACCAGAAACTGACCTCAATAAATTGAAGGGTTTGAATTGTGATGTGATCGGTTTCTTTGGCAACAAAGACAAGAGCCCTTCTCCAGAGATGGTCACTAAATTTGAGCAGGACATGCTTAGCTCAGGCAAAAAACTAACTGCCTTTAAATACGAAGCTGGTCACGGATTTGCGAATCCTAGCAATCCAAGCTTTAATAGGGATGCAACGGCTGATGCACATGAGAAAGCCATTGCCTTTTTAAAAGCGCATATGTAATATAAATTGCAATAAGAAAGCCCGTCGCGATCATTCGTGACGGGCTTTTTCATTTTTCACTATTCACTTTTCATTTTTCACTATTCACTATTCACTTTTCACTTTTA
>CAIJLK010000196.1 GCA_903821465.1 uncultured Bacteroidota bacterium
ATTAAGTCAACTTTTTTAGGTGCACACACTTATCCTTTGGAATTCAAAAATAATCACCGAGGTTACTTGGATCTTATTATTAATGAATTGCTTCCCATCATTGCTAATGAAAATCTAGCTGATTATATCGATGTGTTTTGTGAAGATGGATTCTTTAGTGTAGCAGAAACAAATGAGATCTGCATTGCTGGTAAGTCAGTTGGATTGGTTCCCAAGATACATGCCAATCAATTAACAGTTTCAGGTGGGGTAGAAATCGGGGTTGCCTTAGATGCCCTTTCGGTAGATCATTTAGAAAGCATGGATGAAAAAGCCATTAGCACACTTGCAGCTTCAGAAACAATTGGTACACTATTACCAACCGCCGCTTATTTTTTGCGGATGCCATTTCAACCTGCAAGACAGTTGATTGATGCTGGATGTGCAATTGCACTAGCATCTGATTTTAATCCCGGTTCTAGTCCCAGTGGCAATATGAATACCGTTGTTTCAATGAGCTGCATTCAAATGAAAATGCTACCCGAGGAAGCAATTAATGCGGCAACAATAAACGGAGCTTTTGCAATGGGATTGGAAGAAATGATGGGGTCAATTACCAAAGGAAAGTTAGCGAATCTGATCTTTACAAAACCTATCCCTTCTATTAGTTATCTGCCTTATGCCTTTGGTTCTAATTTAATCAAATCTGTGATGATTAACGGCATTTTTCAATAATAGATATTTTTATCTATCAAGCTAATTGGTTAATTTTCATACATGGGAGATTTCTCATTAGATTATGAAACATTTCAAATATTATAATAAAGAAGACATTCTATCGATCACCAAGATTCGTCGTTTTGAAACAAAACTTGGTGAAAGAATACAAGTGCTTGCAGATAGTAATAACATAGAAGAATCATTACAAGCCGCTACTGCAGGGTTTGTTTTAATTGGCGTTCCGGAAGATATTGGGGTAAAGGCTAATATGGGAATTGGTGGAGCTGATTCTGTTTGGATGCCTTTTTTGCAATCTTTTCTGAATATTCAAAGCAATGATTTTTTAGAAGGAGGTGAAATATTATTGATGGGCCATTTCGATTTTTCTGATATGGAACATCTGATCGAACAAAATGCTTTAAGTCTTGATGAAAGATCAGAAGCATTCAGGCATGCAGTGAATACCATTGATGCCGAAGTGGAGCAGATGGTTCATTTGATTACTCAGAACAAAAAGATTCCGATAGTAATTGGAGGGGGACACAATAATTCATATCCCTGCATCAAAGGGGCTGCTAAAGGTTATTATAAAGCAGGTTTATTACCCATTGCACAGATCAATGCAATTAATTTAGATGCACATGCCGATCTGCGACCGATGGAAGGCCGACATAGTGGTAATGGATTTACTTATGCAGAAGAAGATGGCTATCTAGAAAAATATTGCGTGATTGGCATTCAGGAAAACTACCTCCCTCAAAATGTTTGGGTGGATATTGTAAACAATCCTTTCGTGGATTGTATTACTTATGAAGATATTTTTGTGCATGAAAAAAGAAGCTTTCTGCAAGCGATCGGACACGCTACTTCCTTTACAGACGATACCAGATGTGGCATTGAGCTGGATCTAGATATTGTAGAAGGGGTTCTTAGTAGTGCAACCAGTCCTGTTGGAATCACTGCCAATCAGGCTCGTCAATTCATTCAATATGCAACAGCCCAATCTAAAGTGGCTTATTTACATATTTGTGAAGGCGCCACTTTTTTATCTGATGGCAGAACAAATCCAAGTACAGGAAAACTCATCAGCTTCTTAGTAAGTGATTTTGTAAAAGCGGTAATGATCGGTTAATTTTTATCTTCCTATTCCTGGCTTTTTAGGTGCTGCAGGCATCACGGCTTTTTTCTCTGCTGGTTTATTTGCAGGTGCTGGTAACTTTCCTTCTGGTGCTTTTGGTATCGGTTGAGGTTTCAGGTCTGATTGCTTTAATTGAGAGCTCTTTGTGGCTTCTAAATTAATATCAGATTCTGGTTTGATTTCTTCAAGCTTCATATCTTTTGGCACTTCATAATCGGTCACATTTCCATTACCCTGATCTTCTGCTTCACCACCCATTGGCGAACTAGTGCCATTGATATAATCCAATATGATATCATTGGTCATGACTTCTGGTTTTACAAAAGTCTGACTTGGATCTAATCCACAATTCGGATCTGCAGCAGCCTTCGCATAAAAATAAGCCCAGATAGGCATGGCTGCGTGTGCTCCTTGTCCATAATAACTTGCACCATTCAAGTGAATGAAACGATCATCAGCACCCACCCATGTTCCAGCTAATAACTGGGGAGTATAGCCCATGAACCATGCATCACTATTATCATTGGTAGTACCTGTTTTACCAGCCAATTCTAAATTACTTGGAAGATCATATTGCCAAATACTTGCACCAGTTCCGTATTGAACAACTCCCTGCATCATTTTTGCGATCGAATAAGCAGTTACTTCACTGATTACTTCCTTGCGCTTCGGAGTAAAGCTTTCCAACACATTGCCATTTCTGTCTTCGATTCTGGTAATATACATTGGTTTAGCATTCATGCCCCTTCCAGGAAACATACTATAAGCTTGCATCATCTCGAATAATGAAATTTCACAAGAACCTAATGCAATAGAAGGATAGGGCTCGATTTTGGTTTGTAAGTTGCATTTTTTTAAATATTCAACAAAACGCTTCGCCCCATTATTTTCAACAGGGTCAAGTTGCTTCATGATATAGGCCGATGCACAGTTTCTAGACTTTGCTAGGGCTTCAGCCATTGTGATGCTGGCGCCAGTACAAGTTTTGCTTGTTGCAGGGACTAAGCCATATTGGCCAAAACTTTGTTGCTGATCTTCTACGGTGGTATTGGGGGTAAAACCAGCTTCTTCAATAGCCAAACTATACAATAATGGTTTAATAGTAGATCCTACTTGACGTTTCGTGTTGATATTGGCGTGATCGTATTTGAAAGTTTTAAAATCAATCCCACCAACCCATGCTTTAACCTCACCGGTTAAGGGATCCATCACCATAAAGCCGGCTTGCATCATTTGACGTGTATATTTGATGGAATCGTAAGGTGTCATGACCGTATCTTTTCCCCTAGTACTGTTCCAAGCAAATACATGCATTTGAATTTTCTGCTGGAAACTGGCTCTTATTTCTTCTTCACTAATCCCTTCCTTCTTCATAAAATGCCAGCGGTCGCTTTGTTTCATGGCGGACTCCAAAATGTTTTCATGGTCTTTCCACACAGCTCCTGATTTGATATTATCCTGGGTGTTCAGGATCTTCTGCATGAAACTCATTTGCTTTGCAACGGCCTCCTCTGCATACATCTGCATTCTAGGATTGATAGTAGTATAGATGCGTAATCCATCACGAAATAAGTCGTAATTATCGCCATTACTTTTCTTATGGGTTTTACACCATTTCTTCATGTCCTCCCCAATTACCATTCTCATATAGGGTCCAAGTCCAGCACTCTCATCGAGTTTCTTAAAGTTTAATTCAATTGGCTTCCTTTTCAAACTTTCTGCTTCGACACTATTCAAATAATTCTGTTGAACCATTCTATTCAATACTAGATTCCTTCTCTCAAGAGCCTGACGTGGATTGCGTCTTGGGTTGTATAAACCCGGACCATTGATCATTCCAATCAATACAGCTGATTCTTCCACATTTAAACGATCGGGTTCTTTTTGGAAAAAGGTTTTGGCACCATTTCTAATTCCAAAAACATTGTCTCCAAATGCAACAGTATTTAAATAAAGGGTAAGTATTTCTTCTTTTGTAAAATTCCTTTCAAGCTTGATAGCGATGATACATTCCTTCAATTTTTGAATACTTCGGAGTAAGAAATTTTTAGTACTCCAGTTTTCAGTAAATAAATTTTTGGCAGTTTGCATAGTAATGGTACTGGCTCCGCCCTGACTACCTAGGTAAATGAAAGCCCTTGCCAATCCTTGTGCGTCAACACCACTATGTTCATAGAAACGTTTATCCTCAGTAGCAACAAGGGCATTAATGGCATGTTTACTAATATCTTTATAAAATACATTGATCCTGTCTTCGATATAATATTTTCCCATCAAATAGCCATCCTGTGCATAAACCTGACTGGCTTGAAGTGCCGTAGGATTCTCAATATCTTCGATATCGGGCATGTCGCCAATCCAACCCCAGTTAAGCATCAAAAGAAAGAGAATTACGAAACCCACTCCCCCAAAAAATATGCGCCAAAATATCTTAACCGGTCTAGACATATAGTATAATATAACGGTGTAAACTTATTGTAAATCTAAATAACTGTACTTGAATCTTTCGTTAGCATTATTAAAAAATATCAGGGAAAATGCCATGCATGAAAGATTTATAGGCGGCAATGTCTTTATTAGCCATTAAAATGGATAGATTCGGACTACTTATAATTGTAAAACTATATTTTTCAGGTGCTAACCAAGGGATAATACGCGATGCAGCTAAAGGCTTGGTTTTATTTAAATATCCCACAGCATCAGCAGCATTTGTAAAGGGACCAATTAAGATCAGTTGTTCCTGTCCAGTTATTACAGAAGAATTTGCCGTTAGTTTTTGATTGCCGTAACTCTCTCTATTAAATCTATTGAATGCATTTTTTCCTTCACTTGCAAAAATAGCATCGACCTTAGTTAGAACAACAGCAACATATTGCGTGTCGGCAGGATTAAAAGAATAGCCGTTATTAGTAATGTTTAATGGCTTTAATTTTGGAGCGGCAATACCTGGTAATTTCAATTCTTTTGGCGTTTGTTTTACGGTTGAACCAGATACAAACGGAACCGCAGTTTTAACCGTTGCAATGGTATCGATATCAATTTGCCGTACCGCTTCTTCCTCTGGTTTTTCTATTTTTAGATTAGTTAAATAGGCCTCGATTTCTTTTCTTCTGTGCAATACCTCTACCATAATGGCGGCTTTGTCTGACATAGGAGATTTTGGAAAACGAGCCAAAATAACTTCTAGTCTTTTATTGGCAGTACTATCCTGTCTATTCTTCACATAATAAATTGCTTCGATATACAATTGTTGTGGTGTCCAATAAGAAGTGCCATAAATTTTATCGGCTTTTTGTTTCGCCTCAATGGCTTGCGTGAAATTCCCCGATACAAAAAGGTCGTAAATGTTTTTATAGGTTTCTGTTGCTGGGTCAATTTTTACTGTTTTATTCTTCTGTTCTAATAGCTTGCTATAATTGCCAGTTGGAAAATTAAGTTTCAAAAGAGTTCTGATCGAATCTGCTTGTACCGGTTGATTATTTCGATCATAGCAATTTGCCAGATTAAAATATGACTTTTCGGTTTCGTTATTATCTGTAAATCTTCTAATAATGATAGTATAATCTTCAATGGCACTAGGATAGTCGTACAAATTGTTTTGAAAAACAGAACCATTACTTTTTAAAGCAGTTAATATTTTAAAATAAGAAGCTAACATTTTCTCATTGGTCAGCGGCAAGTCTTCAGTTAAAGATTCAATACTTAACTCTTTAGGTTTCTTATTGGTATTGTCGGCATCGCCAGCGTTGGGGGTGATGGTTTTTGTTGGGGCACTAGATTTATTGAATGATTTTTCTACAGCCGATTGTCGCCTCCAATTATCAACATTCGGGCGATTGCCCCATTTGGCTTTGAACTCGGTAAATCCTCTGGTTTTTAAAGCGATATTTTGAAAATAGAATTCATTGCTATTAGAAGCAAATGGGTTGTTATCTGGTTGTGAATTTAAAGTTGGATTAGTAGCCCCCCCAAAAGAAGTTTCATTGTTCTCCGCATCTTTTAGTCCAGCCTCTTTACGCAATTTTTTAAGTTTATTATTTAAATACACAGTTCTATCTTCAACGGGCATTAATGCAATTTTTTGAAGGCTATCTTCTCTGCTAATTATTGCAAGGTTATCATTGATTATTTTTAATGCCGGCTTCCGTGCAAAAACCCTTTCTTGAGCGGAAGGTTTTAAATAATTCAATTCTAAACTATCATAAAAACGAAAGGCATCTATATACGATTTTCTGTCATAATTCAGGTCGGCCAATAACAAGAAACTCTCTTGTCTTTGAGTGGGGTTGTTCTGATTGTATTTAACACTTTTTAATAAGTAGTCCTGTGCTTGATTAGGATGAAATTGTTTCAATTCTAATTTTGCAGCAGCATAATAAATGATATCTCTATACTCTTCATATAAAGGTCGTTTCCCCATTTTTTTTAGTTCTTCTAAATTCTGTTGAACTGCATCTTGCTTATGTCCAGATTCCAATGAGCTGATTGCTAAATGTGCATATACTTCTAATGTTGGGTCAACCGTTGTCTTCAGAGCCTGCTTATAATTTGCAACTGCTAAACTATCCTTGCCTACACTTGTATACAATTGACCAATTAAAAATTGCCAACGTGCTTTCTCAGTTTTGTTAGTGGCCCTTTCAAGTGCCTTTGTAAGGTGAACAGCAGCACTGTCATTAGTGTTTTCTTTATAAAATTTATAAGCAATTAACTCTTGTAAATGGGGCTGAAGACGAAGAGGAAAATTATGATCAATTCGTAAAATTTCTATTAAAGCATTAGCTTCTGATAATTGGTTTTGTTCGATATAAGTTCTTATTCTCCATAAAAAACTTTCATTCCTTCCTGGAGGATTTGCTGTTAGCTTTTTCCATAAACTTTTTGATTCAACTGTTGATATAGAGAAATCCCCATTTTTATTGCTAGCATTACTGCCAATAGGTAAGTCATACCCTTCATCTTTAGGAGAAAATGAATAATTAATATATTGAAAAACAGTGGCCGCCGAATCATAATATTTTTTATACAGATAGGCCTGACCCATTAAAAGATATAAATCATCCACCCAATCTGTTCTAAGATCATGTAATAATATTCCAGCAGTACATTTATAAATTACGGAATCGAGCTGTATTCTATTTCTAGATACATCATCCATTGTGTAATTATAAAAAGGTAATAATTGGGTATAATCTTCCTGAAACCCAGCTTTAGCTCTATCGAGGATATCGTTAATTTTATTATGGGCATTGAAATAATAATTATAGTGGGTTACCGCATTTTGATAGAATTTTTTCGGTGCTTTTAATCTCCCCGAGCTAGTTTTTTCAGCAGGGAGCGCACGCCCATCATATTGTTTTGGTTTAACTAATTCAATAGTACTATAGGGCTGCGCATTCCCATTCAGAAAGCTGAAAGAGAACGCAATAAATAAGACCAGAAATATAAAATAACTATACTTTGCCATGCTGTAGGAACGTGATTTTTAAAATCTTGCTTAAAAATACAGTTATTTCTTATTTCGGATGGCTAAAAGCTGATTCAATACTACCTTTAACCTGATTTAACAATATGGCCAAACTAGATTATAACGACACACTTAATCGATTAAGGAACAGTTACCGACTGGTAGTGATGAATGATGACACTTACGAAGAGGTGGTTACCTTCAAATTAACAAGGCTAAGTGTTTATATTGGATTAAGTGTCAGTTTTGTACTATTGGTGGGTCTAACCATTGCGCTGATTGCGTTTACCCCTCTGAAATACTATATCCCAGGGTATGGAACTAGGGAGAGCAGGACGGCCTTACAGGTCTTAAAAATAAGAACCGATTCTCTAGAGCAAAGCATCCGGTATAAGGACCAATACCTTGAGAGTATCAAAAAGGTTCTAAATGGCACCACACCTACCCAACGAGATACTGTACTTTTACAACTCCCTAAAATTGCTGTTTCAAACGAATAATGAGCGATAAAAACGATAGTAACCGTTTACTTTGGCAGTATGCAGGGCTTGCAACGCAATTATTAGTTAGTCTTGGGCTTGCCTTGTTTTTAGGTGATTGGTTGGATAAAAAGATAGCCTGGAAAGTATCATTATTAGCCTGGATCTTACCTTTAGTAGTATTATTGGCTACGATGTTTAAATTAATTAGGGATACTTCAAATAAAAAATAATGCCTCAAAGAAAGAAGATTTTTTTACCGATAGTGTTGGTTTTTGTAGCTATTAATTTATTGGCTTTTTTATTTGGCACTATTTTACATTCCTGGGAAATTGATCCCTATGTAGTTGCAGGAGGCAATGGGCTGCTGTTTCTAATAAGTATTTATAATGCTGTTCAACATATTAAAGCGATGGCGCAAACCAATCCGCATGCAATGGTTCGAGGGGTGATGAGCACATCGGTTCTAAAATTATTTGTGCTGGGAACTGCTGCATTTATTTATCTCTATAATGCAGGAGAGCATAAAAATATTAATGGGCTATTCTTTATAATGGGGCTTTATTTATTATATACATGGCTAGATGTTAGAATCGCTTTGAAAGGAAATCCAGTAAAGAAAGATGGCAGCAACTGAGCATCCGATGCAGGCATTGGCAGCCTATCTGCCAGAGGGAAGCTTCGAGCCAGTAGTAGCTTACCTGCATCAATACAAAGTTCATCTTACCGTAACCAAGCAGCGAAAATCTGTACTAGGAGATTACCGGCACGCAGGTTGGGGTGGTAATCATCGGATTAGTATCAATGGCAATTTGAATAAATTCGAGTTTTTGATTACGCTGCTACATGAGCTAGCACATATGCTCACATTTGAACAGTATCGAAATAAAGTAGATGCGCATGGCAAGGAATGGAAGCAATGTTATAGTCAGCTGCTCATTGTTTTTGTACAACATAAAATATTTCCACCTGAAGTTGAAAAAGCCTTACAGAAATCCATTGCAAACCCTTCAGCAACTGCAAATGGAGAAAGTGCTTTGTTATTGATATTAAGAAATTACGATGCAATAAAAAAAGAAGATCATTTTACTGTGGCTGATTTAAAAGAAGGCGAACTATTTCAAACCGAAAAAGGAAAAGTTTTTAAAAGAGGAGCTATCAGAAGAAAAAGAATTGAATGTGTTGAACTAAAAACTGGCTTGCATTATATATTTAGTCCGATTACTTTAGTGAAAAAAATAACGTAGTGTTTTAGCGGTTCAAAATGGGTGTTTAAAATTCTCCTTTCTTAATACAGCTGATTATTATTGTATCACCAAAACAAAATAATATGCTGTACCATCAAAGAAAATCAGAAAGAATGCAATTAGGTAAAAACATTAAATCCATTCGCGGAATGAAAGGCTTTCCATTAAAGTATGTAGCTACAGAATTAGGGATGAGTATCTCGAATCTAAGCAATATCGAAAATGGGATAACAGGTATTGAATCAAAAAATCTGCAGAAGTTAGGGATGATTTTTGGGATCGATCACCAACAGATCCTTATATTCAATCCAGACAAAGTAATGGAATTATCTACCCGGTAATTATTATTTAATTATAGAAGCCAAAGTTTCTAATTCAACAGGTTTGGTTAAATAGCTAACAATTTCAGGAAAAGTTTTTGATTTTTCGATGTCTTCTGTTGCGATAGATGAGCTTACAATATAAATCTGTATTTCTTTTGAAATGCCTTCTCTCAATTTTCTGAATTCAGTCAAGAACTCCCATCCATCCATAATTGGCATATTGATATCGAGTAAGATGATACTTGGCAAATCTTCATTATTGTATTTGAGCTTTATTAATTCCTCAAGTGCATCGGCTCCATTGAGGAATGAGATAATTTTATTGGTAACCCCCATTGCTGCAAAAGATTTATTCATCAAAAAGATATAAATCTCATCATCATCTATGATACATATTTTATCTGTAGGTTTCATAAAGAGTCATCATTTTAATTAAAAGTAATTGTAAAGGTAGTTCCTTTGTTTAGTTCGCTGCTAACCTCAATTGTACCACCCATTGCATCGACCTGATTTTTACTGATGAAAAGGCCTATTCCACGTGCGTCTTTATTCCCATGAAAAGTTTTATACATGCCAAAAATCTTATCATGATATTTCTCTAAATCAATTCCTAATCCATTATCAGAAATACTAAGTTCTGTTGAATGTTGTTTAGTATTTGTTTTGAATTGGATGGAAGGTTGCCTTTCAGGGGATGCATATTTTATAGCATTTGTAAGAAAATTCAATAAAATACTCTCTAAATAGGCAGGATTGTAATTGATAGAAATGTTTTGAGGAACTAGGTTTTCCACTATTGCATTTTTAGCACTTATTTCTTCATTTAAAACTGAAATTGTTTGGTTGATATATGCATGCAGATTTAAACTTTCGATTGTTGTATTTAAATTCTTTTGAATAGACACCACCTCATTTAAATTAAATAAGGTTTCATTTAAAAGGTGGGAAACTTTTTTTAAATGAACCATTAGATCTGCTTTTTCCTGTTCTGATTTTTCTTTTTCTAAGAAATTTAAAATAGAGATCATGTTGCTAGCATGTGAACGAAGGTTATGTGAAACGATATAGGAGAAGTTTAAAAGTCTTTTATTTTGTTCAGTTACAAGTTCCAGAGATTTATTTAGGGCAATATTATTTTTCTTCCTATCTGTAATATTTTCCATCGACATAACGAAGCCGGCAACCTGCTGATTTTTATTAAAAACAGGGGAGAATTTCACATAGTACCAATGATGTTCTTGATTATGAATAATAAATCGTTCAAAGGAAGTGGTCTCACCTTGCATTACGGGTGCAATCATATTACTCAAATACTCACGCATTATTTCAGGGAAATAAAAAGTAAAATTTGTGCCAACTTGTATCTCTCTATTAAATTCCTTGATTGCAAATAGGGATGCAGGTTTGTTGAATGATATGATATTCTGAAAATGATTAAATAAAATATAACCCACTTCTGTATTTTCAAAAACAGTTCTAAGATTATCTTCTGATTGTTGAATAGTATCTTCCATCAATTTCCTTTCAGAAATATTGGTAAAGGCTTTTAAGTACATTCCTTCACCATTCATTGTTATGGTATCGATCGATAAAAGACAGGGGATAATTTCCTCTTTTGCATTCTGGATACTTACTTCTCGATTTAAAATTTTTCCGGATGTTTTTATCTCTGCTAAAATTTGATTTCGTTCTTCCGGTGATGAATAAATTTCTGGGATAGGTTTTCCAATTAATTCATTTTTATTTATTTGTAAAATATCAGCTGCATATTCATTTGCCATTATGATTATGCCGTCTTTGATACGCGTAATTATTAAGGGAATAGGAGAGAAGTTGAAGATGTTCTCTAGATTATTATCAGGGTCAGTTCCTACAGTAAATTGTATAGATTTCATCAATCTTATGCATATTTTAGTTTAAAACGCTTGTGTTGGCGGCGTTTTTTGCTACTGCTTTTCCTAAAAAGTTTCAATTTGTCTTGGGAGTTGACTACATAATAGTATAAAAAAAAAGGCAGATTGCGCGGAATTTGTTGGGTTTAATATGCCTCAAAAAATTATAGCCAATAAAAAAGACTTCCTAGTGGAAGTCTTTTTTGAATTCAATCAATCATCTATTTCTTAAGCAACTGCTTTTCTAACTAATTCTGCTGCTTCGCTCAGTTGAATAGCAGATTGAACTTTCAATCCACTTTCATCAATTAATTTTTTTGCTTCAACTGCATTTGTTCCTTGTAAACGTACAATAATCGGGATTTCAATATTTCCCAATTTATTGAATGCTTCTATAACGCCTGCAGCCACACGGTCGCAACGTACAATACCACCGAATATATTGATCAAAATGGCTTTTACATTTGGATCTTTCATAATAATTCTAAATCCAGCTTCTACTGTCTGCGCATTTGCGGTACCACCTACGTCTAAGAAATTGGCAGGTTCACCACCGCTTAATTTGATCATATCCATAGTTGCCATTGCTAATCCAGCTCCATTAACCATACAGCCAACGTTTCCGTCCAACTTCACAAAGTTTAAGTTAAACTGACCCGCTTCTACTTCAGTAGGGTCTTCTTCGGTAACATCTCTTAATGCAGCAATATCAGGGTGACGCATTAGCGCATTGTCATCAAGATTTAATTTACAATCCACTGCAATGATCTTTTCGTCGCTTGTTTTGAATAAAGGGTTAATCTCTAACATGCTAGCATCAACACCGATATAGGCATTATATAGATTAGTAACAAACTTTACGCAATTTTTAAAGGCTTCACCGCTAAGTCCGAGGTTAAAAGCGATTTTACGAGCTTGAAATCCTTGTAATCCGCCACCTGGGAAAACCCATTCTTTATGGATTTTTTCTGGAGTATTATGTGCCACTTCTTCAATATCCATTCCACCTTCAGTACTATACATGATCACATTCTGTCCCTTTGCACGATCTAAAAGAATAGAAAGATAAAACTCTTTAGTCTCGTTCGGTCCAGGGTAGTAAACGTCCTGAGCGATCAAGATCTTGTTAACTTTTTTACCAGCTGCCCCCGTTTGAATAGTCACCAAGGTTCCGCCCAAGATATTTTTAGCGATATTGCTAATATCTTCAAGGCTTTTACCCACGGCAACACCACGTTGTTCGCTACCTATGATTTTACCTTTTCCACGTCCACCAGCATGAATTTGAGCTTTTACAACTGCAAAATTGTTATTGGTTTGTGTTTTAATTTGGCGGTAGGCTTCTTCAGCAGCCATAACGGTATCTACAGCGATACCTTCCTGAACTGGAACATTGAACTTTTTTAGCAATTCCTTTGACTGATACTCATGCAGGTTCATACAGTAAAAATTTTTGCGAAGATAGTTGAATCTAGTCTATAATTATTGTAGATAATTTATCAATGTTGCAACATTAATTATATTAATTTCGCAATCTATTTTAAAATAAATATATATGAAAAAAGCGTTCGTCGCAATCTTTGGTTTTGCAATGGTTTTAGGTTTATCTTCTTTTGTATCGGCAGATAAAAGAACAGATGTAGTGAATTACACAGTTAGTGCAGAGAAAAGTCGTATCGACTGGATTGGTTCTAAAAAGGGTGATTTTCACACTGGTTTCTTCCCAATCAAGAGTGGTTCAGTTTCAGTTGATGGTGGAAAATTAAAAGGGGGAAAGTTTGTAATTGATCTAGCTAATGTAAAAGTTACTGATGCGGCTGGTGGAGATCGTTTAACTGGTCATTTAAAAAGTCCAGATTTTTTTGATGCTGCAAAATTTGCAGAGGCAACTTTTGAAATTACCTCAGTTAATTATACTAGTGTTTTAGCTGCGGATGTTGCTGGCACTTTAAATATTAAAGGGATTTCAGTTCCTGTTAAGTTTGTTGCAAATTTTCGTAGTGCTGATGAGAAGGGCTTCTTTGCACAAGCTTTCTTGAGCATTGATAGAACTTTATTAGATCTAACTTATGGCGCTGGTATGGTTTCTAATGATGTACAATTAGCGATTCATATTTTCGGAACAAAATAATTTCCCCCATATAATATAAAAGCCCCGTCAGTAATTCTGATCGGGGCTTTTTTGTTCTTCACTTCTTCCTTCACTTTTCACTTTTCACTTTTCACTTTTATCTTTTATCTCTTCACTCTTCACTTTTATCTTTTATCTTTTATCTTTTATCTCTTCACTTTCAAAAGTATCTTTCTTGAATTATTTTTAAGTGGTGTAGGTTATGTCCATAAATAATAAAGCAAACTGCTCTAAGTGAAATGGCTGCATTACTTGCAATGCCTCTGAAGTTTAATTGCTCATCATGATAACTGCCAATCATTAAATCCGTTGCATCTCGCAATAAAAGAAACTCTTTTTTTAAGTCCTCTATTGATCGATCTGCTACTGGCGCATTTGCTGCATATTGATTCTCATCAAATCCTGCCATCGGTGTAGCATCATTTCGAGAAATTCTTAAGGCCCGATAACTAAACACACGTTCTGTATCGATCATATGCTGCAATAATTCTTTGATCGTCCATTTTCCTGATGCATATCTATCATCTGCTTTTTCATTGGGAATAGCGAGAATACTGGCTTTTATATTAGCTGGGTGAACCTGTAATAATTCTACAACAGAGTTTCCAGTTGCCGCATTAATATAACCAAGATAGAAATTACCACATTCATCAATAGCTGGTCTGGACATTAACTTTTTGATTTTGGGTTTTTCGAATTTGTTTTTACTGAATCTTTTATTTGGATTGGCTTTGTTAAATCAGCCGCAGATATAGCATAATAAGCATTTACAATTCCACCTGTTTTACTCAATGTTGCAAATTTGGTAGCTGTAGGTTGCGGACCCGGTTTCATATTTTCAATACTAGGATCTGGTTTTACTACTGTATTTTCTATGATATGTTTTACTTGCACTGCCGTTAGCTCAGGATAATAGGAACGGATCAATGCAGCTAGTCCAGTTACAATAGGTGCAGACATACTAGTCCCTTTAAGGTTACCATATTTGTTTTTATTAGGAAGGGTAGAGTATATTTTTACGCCAGGTGCAAATACATCTACATTATTCTGTCCGTAATTACTAAAATCAGCCGCAATGCTTCCTGAAATTGTTGGATCGCTATTCGCACCAATGGTCAAAAAATTTTCAACTGAAATATTTGTTTTTTGAGTATAGGGACTTGGATAGTTTTCCTTCACATCATTATCAGCGCCATCGTTACCTGCTGCATGAATGATCAATACATCTTTTGAAGCAGCATATCTAATGGCACTATCTACCCAGGCTTTTTCGGGTGAAAAAGATTTTCCAAAACTCATATTGATTACTTTGGCTCCATTGTCAACCGCATAACGAATACCTAATGCTACATCTTTATCGTATTCATCTCCATCTGGAACCACCCTTACCATCATGATACGAACATTATCTGCCACCCCATTCATTCCAATTCCATTATCTCGCTTGGCTGCTATGATGCCTGTTACATGGGTGCCATGCATAGGATTTGGACCCATTACATCATTATTCCCATAATGATTATCGGTTATGTCCATGTAATTATCCTTTACAATCTCAGCTCGATAATCTTCTGGTGCTTGTTCTTTTGATTCAAATGCAATTTTTTTACCATCAATATATTCATCCAATTGTTCAATGGTACTCACATTTGTTTCATCGCGTTCGATCCCCAATATTTTCAAACAGGTGAGGTACCCTAATTTAGCTTCCTTACCTACTTTAGAATTTGGCTCAAACTTCTCTAGGGTTTCTACTGTGTATTCTTCTTGTTCTAATTCCTTACGAAGTATTTTATCGTGTCGTTTAATTGCTTTTGCTGTCATTTCCACATACATCAATTCAGTTTGTTCCTCAGTGCTGAAATTCAGTTCAGCAGCAGCTTTTTTCCAAACTGTATAATGATATTTAGCTTCATCACTCAGCTTCGTTGTATCAATTTCTTTACCAAGAAAATCTGATTTATAACGATGATAAATCCTCGTTCTTTCATCGGAACATTTTTTGATATTCTGTCCGTCTTTACCCCCGAGGAAATTCCATCCATTAATATCGTCAATATAGCCGTTGCCATCATCGTCAATTCCATTGCCTGGGATTTCTTTTGGGTTTCTCCATAAGATTTCTTTAAGGTCTTCATGTGTTGTGTCAACACCAGAATCCAATACAGCAACGATAATAGTTTTTGATTGTTTATTATGCTCTTTTAAAAAATGATAGGCTTTCTCAAGACTTATTCCATAATAATGGTCTTCAACAGGATCGAGCAAATGCCAGCCCTTTGGGGTTTCTTGTGAAAATGCAATATGGGAGAGTAGTAAAAAACAAATCAGGGCAAAAACAATCGAGAGTCGCTTCATTATTAAATGGTTCAGTCAGTACAAATTTGCATAAAGCAACTGATATCCAAGAATTTGGGGGCTAGTTTTAGGAAAATGTTAAGTTTAATTCTGGCAGGGCTTAACAATATAGGGGATCCTTAAAACAAGGTCTGAACGCCATGCGCTACTTTGAATTCCTGTTGGAGAAGCCATTTTTTACGCCACAGGCCTCCCGAATAACCAGTGAGTGAACGGTCGCTTCCTATTACCCGATGACAGGGAACTATGATGGCAATTTTGTTTTTTCCGTTGGTACTTGCAGCTGCACGGATTACTTTGGGATCGCCCAGTTTTTTTGCCAGATCCATATAACTAATGGTTTTACCAAAGGGAATTCCTAATAATTCATTCCAGACTCTTTTTTGAAAATCGGTACCGTCTTGATGGACTGGAACGGTGAAATTTTTTCTTTTCCCGTGAAAATATTCAATCAATTCCTCGGTACATTCATGCATCACTTCGGTAATGCCAGGCTCCCCATGTTCCATTTGATCAGATTCATCTACAAAACTTAACTCACCTATATACTGATCAGTGCCGCCAATCTTCAATAGACCAATGGGACTTTCATAATAGGTAAAATGCAATTCGCTCATTGGTTTATAACGGGTTGTCGATGCCAGTTAAAATATGGTTAATCCAATAAATCAGACAAAGCTGTCAATTCGTTCTTCTTGTAATTATTTAAACTACTACTAAAACATTTTGCAGTTTCCTTGATTAATAATTGGATGATTTGTTTGTGTGATAAGGGTTTAAAGAAACTGGATTTTGGTTCTTGTCCGATTTTAGCAAAATAGGTTTCAATGTCTTTATGCGAAAAAGCCTGACCAGTTGTACTATCTATATAAAATTGAATAAAGTCTTGAGGATTCCCAACCATTGTGCCAGGGTCATAATCTGATTGAAAAAATGCGATGATGCATTGTTTAGGTATATTGATCACTCTGGCATTGATATCCAATTGTTCGCACATGACTTGATAAATGATTCCATTGGTTATGGCATTGCCCTTCTTTGAAGCAAGCACTTTTTGGATACAAAAGTCTTCTGGACAATCATGATTGATCTCAACACCTTTTAATCTAAAATATTTATAAAGAATACTTGATAAAACATTGGCCTGTTCTAATGGGGTAAGGAAATTGTTAAGTTCCAACCATACATTTCTTCTTAGTTTCTCAATGTCCTGCAAGACAGGGGTACTCTGTAAATCGGGGTACTGGAATTTGGCAACCAACAGCGCGCCCAATAATAGGTCGTTATAAGCACTATCCCTCCATTCAACGATATCATTAGTTAAATCACAATAATGTAACCTGTGAATGATCATTTCGATTCTTTCTTGAATAGAATCATTTAGTGTAGTTTCCCAAAGATGCTCCAGGTTAGGGATGATCGCTTTTCCATAAGCAACGATTTTTTCTGATACCGTGTAATAGACTTCTTCATCCGGATCATCGATCAAAGTAAGTAAAGCGGTAATTTCTTTGGTTGCTTGCATATGGATCAAATTGAAAATAACAGCCTAACCCTGAACCATTATCTGTGATAATTCTACACCAAACTAAATAATTTTTAACTGAATGATTGCAAAGAAGTTATCCCATGCTTGTGGAAACATCGTTTCATATACAGATACTAATTTGTATTATTCTACGTTAGAAGGTTCCAGTTATATTAAAATCTAATTTTAACAAGCAGATTATAGAAGATGGACTTACATTTGATGCTTATTTTAATACCTTTTTTATGCCTGAATTTGCCATACCTAAGTTTCCTGTAGTAAGTCAATCGCTTCATGCTGAACTAAAGAAGCGGGTACAAGCTTATTTTGATGAAAGAGGAATAGTTTCTACAGGCACCCCCAAGCTTTTTACAAAAGCAATACTAATGGTTATTGCATTTGTGTTACTCTATATTCAATTGATGGTATGGTCACCTGTTTGGTATCTAGGTGTTTTTGAAAGTATTATTCTTGGCGGATTAATTGCTGCAATAGGATTCAATGTCATGCACGATGGAAGTCACGGTAGCTTCAGTACCAATAAATGGATTAACCGTATTGCCGCTTCTAGCATTAGTTTATTAGGTGCGAATCATTTTATGTGGAATATGAAACACAATATGATTCACCATAGTTTCACCAATATTGTTGGAGTTGATGATGATATTGAAATTGGTATTTTAATGCGGATGGCACCTTCCCAAAAACGCTTAAAAATGCACAAATTTCAGCAATATTATTTTTGGTTCTTGTATATGTTGCTTTATATGTTCTGGATCTTTTTTACTGATTATAAAAAGTATTTTTCCAGGAAAATTGGAAATGTGCCTTTAAAGAAAATGTCTATTACAGACCATATCGAATTCTGGGGTGTTAAATTATACCATGCTGCATTCTTTATTGTGATTCCAATCTATGCTGTTGGCTGGTTATCTTGGTTAGTTGGATTCAGTATCATGAGTGTGGTGGCGGGATTCGTGTTGAGCATTGTGTTTCAATTAGCGCATACGGTTGAACAAACCGCTTTTCCCGTGGCTGATATTGAATCGCATAAGTTGCCAGATGAATTTGCTGCACATCAAATTAAGACTACCGCTAATTTTGCTACAAAAAATAAATTGGTTAGTTGGTTAGTAGGCGGATTGAATTTTCAAATTGAACACCATTTGTTTCCCAAAATATCACATGTACACTATCCCGCTATTAGCAAAATAGTGCGTAAAGTATGTGCTGAGTATCAGTTGCAATACATTGAATACCCAACTATGCGTAAGGCGATAATTGCACACTTTCGTTTCTTGAGAACAATGGGTAGAGCTTAGCTTATTTTTTCTTTACTACTTTCTTTACAGCCTTTTTAGCAGCTTTTTTTACGGTTCCTTTTTTTGCTGGTGTCTTTGTTTTTTTTGTGAACGCACCAGGAACTTGTAATTCAATCATTTGTTTGATTGTTTCTAATTCAACTGTAGCAAGCTCTTCAGGGCTATATTTGCTGCCATCGGCTTTCTTATTCAATTTCAGCATCTTTTTCTGGAACCGCACAAATGCACCCCAACGCCCATTTTCAATTGAAATTTTCTCGGCAGGCCATTGTCTGATAAATCGGTTGGCCTCTTTTTCAACTTTCTTTTCAATGAGTTCATTAATGTCGGTCTGACTTAAATTATCGAAATTGTAAGCTCTTGGAATATTGATGTAGAGATCGTTCCATTTGATGAATGGACCAAATCTGCCCTTGCCCTTTGTTACAGGGAGCTCTTCATAAAAACCAATTGGCGCATCTGCTATTTGCTTATCGTTGATGAGTTGAATGGCTCTTTCCAAATCCATTGTGTATAAATCTTCCCCCTTAGGAATAGAAATAAATTGCTCTCCTAGTTTTATATAAGGTCCAAACCTTCCAACGTTTACTATTAGTTCTTGGCCCTCAAATTCACCCACCGTTCTTGGCAGATCAAACAATTGCATGGCTTCATCCATTGAAATGGTCTCGATGCTTTGAGATTGAGACAATTTCGCAAAACGTGGTTTTTCTTCTTCATTGCTGCTATCACCAATTTGAACCATTGGGCCATATCTACCCATACGGGCAATAACTTTTTTGCCGCTCACAGGATCAATCCCTAAATCTCTTTCACCCTTTGCACGTTCTGCAGTTTCTAAAGTATGTTCAATGGTAGAATGGAAAGGTTTATAAAACCCATCGATCATCTTACTCCAGACAATTTTACCATCAGCAATTTCGTCAAACTCCTGTTCGATCTTAGCCGTAAAACCAAAATCCATTACTTTATTAAAATGTTGTTTCAGAAAATCAGTGACAACCATTCCTAAATCGGTTGGAAATAGTTTTGATTTTTCTGCACCAGTATTTTCTGAAAGGATCTGTTTTTCTATTTCGTTTGATGGGGATAATCTATATACGATACAACTTCTTTTCACCGCGTCCTTGTCTCTCTTCTCTACATAATTACGTTTCACGATAGTAGTGATAGTAGGAGCGTAGGTAGAAGGTCGGCCAATGCCTAACTCTTCTAATTTTTTCACAAGCGATGCTTCTGTATATCTAGCCGAAGCGCGCGAGAACTTTTCTGTTGCACTCAACTGCTTTAATTCTAATGTTTGTTTCACAGCAAGTTGTGGTAACATTCCATCGCTATCCTCCTCCTCATCTTCGTCTTTTCCTTCTAAATAAACTTTCAGAAAGCCATCAAATTTCATCACTTCACCATTGGCCTGCAATGATTCTTTATTTGTGCTGATCTCAATGCTTGCGGTAGTTTTTTCAAATGCCGCATCTGTCATCTGACTTGCAATGGTTCTTTTCCAGATCAATTCATAGAGCCTACGCGTTTCATCGTCTGGGATCGTATGATTGTTCATATAAGTGGG
>CAIJLK010000197.1 GCA_903821465.1 uncultured Bacteroidota bacterium
GCGGTGATGTTTCTGCTTTTATCGGCTACCACAAAATTATTATCCAGGGTATCGATATGACCAATTTCTGCTACGATCGGAATTTTGGTGCGCGAAGTAATATGCTCTCTGCTTCTCAATTTATCGTCGAACAATTCTTTGAGATAAATAAATGCCACCGGAATTAATACACCAATGATGAAACTAAACAATAGCACTTTTGAACTATCGGGTTCAATCGGAATCTTACTTCCACGTGCTGGTTCCAGCTGCTGGTAATTTCCAATGGCCGTAGAACTGGCAATAGCACTCTCCTCTCTTTTTTGCAATAAGTATAAGTACAATCCTTCTTTTACACTTTGTTGTCTCTTGATCTCCACAAAGGTTTTTTCTTTACCCGGTGCTTGTCCTACCAGGTTATCGTACTTACCGATCCTGCTTACCAATGTTGCCTTCTCCACTGCCAGGGATGCTTCATAATCAGAAACCGATTGCAGCACCGCTTTATACGCATTTTGTATTTGCAAGTTCAGGTCCGCAAGCATGGGACTTTTTTTGCCCAGCATGGGTTCGTCTCTCAATTTTTTTAGTACCAGTGTATTGTATGCTTCAATAGTTGCAAACTTCTGATCCTTGGCATCAATACCCAGTGTGGAAGGAATTACTTTCAAGTCGTTCATCGGCATCTTACGAATTTGCTGACTGAGCATTTTAAACAATTGCTCTCGCACGCCAAATGCGGTGTACTCTCTTTCCACCGCATTTTTTTCGCCAATGGCAAAACCAGATTGTGTGGTAAGGTCTACTAATTTATTGCTGTACTTAAAATCTTTCAGATCGGTTTCTACCACACCTAATTCCTTGGTAACGTATTCTAAACGCTGATTGATAAAGCTGATGGTATTATTCAATACCCTGCTCTTATCGTCTAAGCTTTGATTATTGTATTCCACCACTAAGGCATCGAGGATAGCGGCAGACTTGTCTACACTGGCTCCCTTTAATTCTAATTTGATGATGGTGGTTTTATTGGAGAACGGCGTAGCTATCAGGCTCGCGGCAATTTCAGAAACTGTTTTGGCAACGGGCTTATAGGTAAAAATATAAGCAGGATCTTTTTCGGCATTGGTAAAATATTCGGGCTTGAATTTTAAAACTAACTGGTTGCCTATTAGATCAAAGGGCTGATCCCAGATGATTTTTTTATGAACCGTAGTTTTATTTTCGGAGTAAGTTAATTCTGCACCCTTTGTATTGATTTGGAGAATCTTAAAGGTAGTGGTGGCATTAGAATCGGCCCATTTATAAGCCACTACTTCAAAAGGAATAGAGCCATACATTTCACTGGATCTGAAACTTCCCTGATTAAAATAGTAGTAGTTGAAATGCTGACTGGTTACAATTCTTTGAATCAACGGTTCTCTGGTAATCAACACCAGCTCATTATCAAGATTGATCTGTTTGTTGCTGAATAATGCAGATTCAATTAAATCTCCATCACCACTGCTCGTCCTGCTGGACCCACCAATTTTATTGTCTTTATTGGAAGTAACAAATACCTGCGTGCCTGCTTTATATACACGGGGTGTGTAACGATTAATCAATGTTCCGATACTTACTGTTATTGCCACACTTACAATAAAATAAGGTAGGTATGCCAGATACTTCCACAATATTTCAACGGGCGTAAATTTCTGTTCGGTGGACTGTATATTAATCGTGGTAATCTGTGGAGTAACTTCACTCATGTGTTACTTTTTAAGTAAGATAAATAAACTGGTAATGATAGAAAGTCCGGATAAAACAGATAGTCCAATTTGCAGGTCGCGCGAAAACTGCGGATCGAAATTGGCTTCTTTTAATTTGATATCGTTGGCACTTACATATACCACATCGTTCTGCTGCAACTGGTTAGCAGGAGAATTTAAAAAATCGGTATTCAATAAATTTACTTTGTAAGTCTTTTTATTTCCGTTCTCTTCTCTGATCACAAACACGTTATCGCGTCTGCCCCGATCGGTAAGGTCGCCTGCGGCACTGAGTGCATCCAATAGTGTGATGCGATCGGTGCTAAAACTTTTGGTGCCCGGTGCTTTTACCTCACCCAGCACATTTACTTTGAGTTGTAAGAAACGAACTTGTACGATAGGCTCTTTTACGTATTCGTTTTTAGAGAGAGAGTCTTCTAATAATTTCGACAATTGCAAACGTGTTAATCCGTTCACCTGAATTTTTCCGAACATCGGATATTTAATATAACCAGATTCGTCCACCAAAAATCCATAGATATTAGCGCCACCAGTTTGTTGCTGGTTCATCACATTCGTATTGGCACCGATGGCACCTCCAAAATTGGCGGCGTTGAACATGGCTGCCTGCTCCTGAATCAGGGTATTGCTACTTACCTGAATATTCAAGAGATCCATGGGTTTAATGGTAAGCGGGGTATACTTGATTTGTTGGGCGCTATCCAGTCCCCTTTGGAAATAATTGTACTCTTTATTCAACTTATTCGGTGCGTATCTGGAACTGGTGCAGGCACTAAAGAGTACCGCCGAAATAAATAAGCTACAAAAGCCCTTTAATAAGTAGTGTAGGTTCATGAAATGGAAGTTAGTTAGAATTTTGAAAACAGCTCCGCTATCTCAGTCACATTATGCTGAGAGTCAATTAATTTCTGGGGGGGGCTTATCTCTAAGTATACATTGATAAATGACGTATAAAAAACCTGAAACTGGACTTTTTTATAGGAATTAAAGTCCTTTGGAGCGATTCAACACATATATTATCGGGCGAAAGTTACATAAAAAAGCATTATGGAATTACGTTGAAATCAGCAGAAAATTTAATTAAATAATTGATAAGGTTATATTCACGAATTAGTATGAGAAGGGTAACACTTTTTCTATGATTGTCAATTCATTAAACTATATTTTTCAGGAAGTTTTAGGAATAGAGAATTTAAAGCAAGCGCCCTCTCCTAGGGTAGATTCCACCCATATTTTACCCTTCAGTCTATCGATGATTTTTTTACAGATCGATAAGCCGATTCCGGTACCCTCGTAGTCTTCCCTTAAATGTAGCCTTTGAAAGGGCATAAATATTTTCTCCGCATACAAGGGATCAATTCCTATACCATTGTCTTTTACACTGAAGATCCAATCGGTATGCGTTTCTTCTGCTGAAACGATGATGATGGGATCGGTTTTACCATGGTATTTTAAAGCATTGCCAATTAGGTTTTGCATCAATTGCGTCATGGAAATGTGAACCGCTTTAATGATGGGCAGACCAGAAAACACAATCGGAATATTTTTTTCCTTCATCTGATTGCCAAATAAAACCACAATATCCTGCATCACAGCATTCATATCCACTTCTGTGAGTTCCAAGGTACCTGATGCTGCATAGGATTATTGAAGCAGGTCGCGAATCAGGTCTCTCATCCTGGTTGCACCACCTACTGCAAACTGAATATATTTTTTACCAGTATCATCTACAATACCCTGGTATTTCTTTTCGAATAGTTGTAAAAAATTGGTGATCATGCGCAAGGGTTCCTGCAGATCGTGAGAAGTGATATATACAAATTTTTCAAGCTCTGCATTGCTATTAGCAAGCTCTTCTAATCGTAATTGCAATTTTTTGTTGGTCTCTAAAATTTCGTAGTACTGTTTAAAATAGAGCCACTTGAAGAGTATGATGATAGACATGAAACAAACTATGCTGATAATATAATTTGTATTCTGTACTATAAAGTTACCAGAGAAAGATATATCGTGAAATTGTCTAAACCTGATGAAAACAATAGAAGATATACTAATCAGTATGTGCACAACATATAAGGTCATGGAATCATAGAGGCCCAATGCCACTATCATAAGTGATAATAGAAGGAATTGATTTCCACTATTATGCCAAACCGAAGAATAACAAGCAAGTAATGATGAAAAAAAGAGTACATAATTTCTTATGTACTTAAGCGATGCATTTTTAATGGAGAGATAACCTATTACAAGAAGAGGAAAATTTAAAAAATTGATGAAGGCAATAAAATAGTGTCCCTGTAAAAAATTATAAACTGCATAGGCGGTTTGCAATGGAATGGCAACTAAAACCAGCAGATTAAAAATAAAAATCCTTTGTGATTCAACATACAACATGTTGGGCTTGACCCCGTAATTTAAAAACTTTGATATGTTATTAGATATTTTCAGCAGATACTATTTTTAAATTTTGGAACAAAAGAGGCAAATAATGATATAACTATATTTTAATTTGAAAGGGAGGTAATGAAGTCTTTGAAAATATTAATAACTCTATCAAAATCTTCGATTAGAGTGGGCTTAATTAAATAGAGGTCAACATTGTGTTCCCGGCAAAATGCCTGATCAATTTCCAGAGAAGAAGAAGTATACATGATTACTGGAATTGGGCTATCCTGCATCTTGTTTTTTATAAACTCCAATACTTCTTTACCATTTTTTTTGGGGAGGTTAATATCCAGAATCACAAGATCCGGAGAAATAGCATTTGAAAATTGATTCTGTTTGGATAAGAATTCAATGGCTTCCACACCATCTCTTGCAACTGAGATTCCATTTTCTACTCCCGCTTGTTGTAACATAAGCTTTGTCATTAATACATCAGCCTCATTATCTTCTACCAGCAATATGTTAACTTTTTCCATTTCGTATTAAGAAATCTATTTTTAATGATTGTTCGTGCAGCAAAGTCATCAACAGCAATTCCTAATATTTAAGAGTCGATTTTGTATTAAATTCTAATTTTCAGACAGAGAAATGAATTTTTTAATACGCAATCGTTAACAAATAAGAAAATACCGTTTCTAACTATTTATAAAAATAGGTAACTCATGATATTAAGATTGGTCAAAAAAAGACCTTTTATGTCACGCAATCGTCATCATTATCAAATAATAACACTTATTAAGCATATATTATAATAATTTGAGATGTCTATAAAATGAAATAGCTTAATCAGACAGATTTGAGCAGCGAGGAATTTTTTAAAATGTATTGAATTTTGATGTTAAACCACTGAAGTAAAAGTGATATTTATTTTAAGTGGATATGGATCAATAATGGGTTATCAATCAAGAAGTTTTCCATCATTAATATAAAAATTGGAATACCACAATCATAATAAAAGATTCGTGAATCAAATACTTTCAAAGCAATTAGCCAATCGCCTCAATTTCCAATTACTTTGAATAATTAAAATTATATGGAAGCTTATTTACTAAAATGAGCAAACATCTTTTTTGGATAATCTGCCAGTGCTAATTCCGGTTCAGCAATTTCGGGGTGCCAGAGCTTCTCCCACTCAAAACTGTAATAACCTTGATAGCCACCCTGATATAATGCATCAATAGCTGTAAAAATGGGAAGATTGCCTTCCCCCAAAAAATAGAAACCAATTTTGCCATCTTCTTTTTTGGCATCCTTGATATGTGCATGATGGATATACTTATGCAATTCCTGATAAGCTAATGCGGGAGATTCTTTGGTTTCTAAATACATATTGGCTGCATCCCATACCAAACCAACCTGCGGATGTTTTGCTGCCTCCATAATGGTTTTGAGATCTGCGATATACACTAGGTCGCCATGAGTTTCCATCAATACCCGCACTCCGGAGCTTTTTGCGTAGTCTCCTAATTCTAATAAACCAGCTACGATTAAATCGATCGTTTGTTGCTTTTCCTGTCCTTTAATAAAATTATTCGGATACACCCGCACATTGGGGCAATTGATGGCAGCAGCTAAATCAATAAAGCGCTTCCCATCATCTATATTCTTTTGTCGTTCCGTTTTATCAGCAAAATGAAGTGTACAAGAAGAACCAAGATCCACAAATTGCAGTTTTTTATCTGCCATTTGTTGCTTTGTATTTTTGATATTGACGCTGTTACTGAATTCCACACATTTCGGTAGATCCAATTGCTTTAATATTCCTCTCATTTCAATACCATCATACTGATTAGCTGCTGCAAAGTCAACAATCTGCGTAAAGGTCCAACCGGGGCATCCTAAAGTGGAGAAACTTAGCAAGGGCTTCTTTTTCTTTTCTACGAAAGACATACCTGCAAATGCACCAGATAACAAAAGGCCCGACTGTTGTAAAAATGTACGACGGTAGATTGGTTTCATGGCAACAAGTTTGAATAGAGCATTTTATTGAATAGCCATCAACAATTTATCTAAATCTTTTGACTAATCATAGTTTTAAGAACAAATTAGTATTACGATCTTTCCCAGTAATTTTATTTAAAGCCTCCTGCGGTGGTTCGATCCAATAAACACCATTAAGCACAAACTTGAAAAGATGTGTTTCGCCTTTTTGACCAATACTTTTTTTACTCACCACAATACTAAAAATCTTTTCATCAATTTTCTTTAAAGCATAATTCGCATTATTGGGATTCCATCCGTTAAAATCACCTGCCAGATTTACTTTTTTGATCTCATTTCTTCTTTTGTCTAAATCTATATTCAATAAACCAACTTGAATTTTTTTCTGATCACCAAAACGAAACTCGATGGAATCACCTTTGTCAATGTATCCAACTATTGTAACAGTTTGTTTGAAATGATTGGTAGATGAAATTTTAACAAAGCCAGAGGCAACTAAAGCCACAATAATGGAGATAAAAGAAATATATTTATTCATCTTTTTAATGAAGATATTTATTGAATCGTTAATGAATATTTAATTTCCAATACCCTATGAGGAAACTACTAATGTACAGACTAGCACTTCCTTTTATATGTGTTTGTATATTAAATACGGTGTTTTGCCAAACAGAATGGACTTTAAAGAAAGATCATAATGGCATTAAAGTGTACACAGGAAAACTAACTGATTCAAAATTCAATGCCATTAAAGTAAGCTGTAATCTCAATGCAAATCTTTCTTCCCTTGCTTCGATATTATTACAACCCAGTTTACAACCAGAATGGGTAATCGCTACCAAAACATCCCGGCTTTTAAAGCAATTAGCCCCCAATCATATTTACTATTATAATATTGCTACCATACCATGGCCTTTGGCAAATAGAGATATGGTGATTGATCTTACAATTGTACAGGATTCGGTAACGAAAAAAATGACTGTTACTGCAAATACTATCGACAATGTGTTAGCTCCCATTAAAGGGTTAGAAAGAATCCCGTATACACATGCCACCTGGGAAGCAACTCCAATTGGACCCAATCAGATCCATGTAGAATATTTTCTAAAGATCAATCCGGGAGGTGGTGTACCAGCCTGGATCCTGAATATGTTCATCGCCAAAGCACCATTTGAGTCATTCGATAACTTAACCCGGATCATACAAGAGAAAAGATTTCAGAATCTAAAGCTCGACTTTATCAGAAATTAAATATATGATTGAACAAACAGAAATGGAGGTAACCAACTGGCATTATCATCCTCCTAGAAAACCCATTACAGAAGAAACTAAGATCGTATCCTATACCGATTTTGATGTAATGCGCAAAAGAGCCGCTACCAAAAAAGGAATGGCATGTCGTTTTTCCTGCCAATTTAAAATGGGCGAAGAAACAGTGTTAGAATATGTTGGCGAAAATTCTTACGTAATAGATTTTGAAGATGTGATCGACAAACAAGAATTGATTAAAATGATCCGCAATGCATTCGAAAAGTTCAATGAGAAATTCAATTTCCGAAAATTAGGAACCGTACTCGCAGATAAAACATTGAGTCCGCTAAATGAATCACTCATTGACCTTGATGCGATCTTACCACTATTGATTTGAACAAACAATCGTTACAAAGGTCTTACCCAGATATTCCGATAACTGATAGGTTCACTTGGATCTCCATGAGCTTGTAATTTTATGGGACAAGCGCCATGTTTATGATAACTTGGTTGACCTATATATGGTGTATCTCCTTTTAGAATAAAGTTATTTTGAACTAATATTCCATTATGTAAAACGGTAATTCTTGCTGGTGAAAGTAAACTGCCATCCTCATTAAAACGAGGTGCAGTCCATATAACATCATAAGCTTGCCATTCGCCTGGAGGTAATGCAGCATTCACCAATGGCGGGGTTTGTTTATAGATACTA
>CAIJLK010000198.1 GCA_903821465.1 uncultured Bacteroidota bacterium
ATGTCGTTAGACGCTTCTGGTTGACGAGCGATGCTTTCTACAGCACCTTTACCGATTTGACCGATACCGATACCAGCACCGATTGCAGCTAAACCTGCACCAATAGCACCACCTAAATGGCTTAAACTAACATCCAACAAATTAATAATTGCAGACATACTGTTTGTTTTTGTTTATGAAAAAAAAGATTAGTGGTGTGCTTCTTCATGAGCACCTTCTCTTGACTGACCAATAAACACTGCGGTTAAGTTGGTAAAGATGAATGCCTGAATAAATGCTACCAATATTTCAATGAAATAAATAAATACTGTGAAAGCAATAGAAACTGGAGCAAAACCCCAACCTGCTGCTGTACTCATTGCACCGAAAATAAAGATCAACATTACAAAACAAGTAATGATGATATGTCCTGCTACCATATTGGCAAAAAGACGGACGATCAATGCAAATGGTTTCGTGAAAATTCCTAAGAACTCAACTGGCACCAGAATTGGTTTTACAAAACCAGGTACCGGCGGATTAAAAATATGTGCCCAGAAATGACGGTTGGTGCTGAATAGAATCACAAAAAAACTGATCACACCCAATACTACCGTGAAAGCAATATTACCAGTAACATTTGCTGTTCCTGGAATTAATCCAATCAAGTTATTGATGAGGATGAAGAAGAATACTGTCAATAAATAAGGCATGTATTTTTCATAAGCTTTACCCAAATTAGGCTTAGCAACATCATCTCTTACAAAAGTTATAACAGGCTCAATGGCATTCTGAAAACCAGATGGAGCAGTTCTAGCGCCACCTTTTTTATACTTGTTAGCAACACTGATCATAATCACTGATAATAATACCAGCGCCAAGATCATCTGAACTACATTACGTGTTAAACTAAAATCATATAGGGTTACCGATTCAGCATTTTTACCAGCTTCGTCAACAGCAACGATCTTTCCTTCTTCGCTTTTGTAACCATTATAAATAGCACCCTTGTTCAAATTGCTATAAGAAAATGCAGCGATCCCTCTTTCTTTAGAGTACACAATCACTGGCAATGGAATAGCTATTTCTGATTCGCCAATTGTGAAAAAGTGAAATTCATGGGCATCTAAAATATGCTCCATAATTAGTTGAGCAGGATCAAACGCGCCTTCTTTTTTCTCCTTTCCAGCTTGTTCGGTTCCAGCAGCCGCTTTTTCGGGCTCAGTTTGTGCATGCAGCGTAGTGACAAAAAGCATACTAAATACGCTGAACATCACTACCAATAAAGATTTTACGCTTCTAAGGGCCATACCTATCTCGAAATTTGCGGCAAAGATAGGGGTAAGGGCCCGAAAATTCGATGCGAAGGGCAGAAAATCTTAATGGTTTTTTCTGAACAGCTTAAGCGGTCGAAATCCACTGGTTTCTAAGCTGTAATTGTCTTTTTCTTTTCAAATTGCATCTCGTGGAGTTTTGCGTAGAGTCCGCCTAAAGCCAATAAACGCTCATGATTCCCTACTTCTTTCAGCTCTCCCTTGTCTAAGACCAGTATTTTATCAGCCTTGCGAATCGTAGAGAGTCGGTGTGCAATAATAATAGAAGTTCTACCAGAGATCAGGGTATCAGTTGCTTTTTCGATCATCTGCTCACTTTCTGTATCGATAGAAGAAGTGGCTTCATCTAATATTAAAATAGCCGGATTATAGAGTAAGGCCCTGATAAATGACAATAACTGGCGTTGACCCAGACTCAGGGTATTGCCTCTCTCCATCACATGGTAATCATAGCCATTGGGTAATTGCATAATAAAATCATGCACCCCGATCATTTTTGCTGCTTCTATTACCTGTTCCCGCTTGATCTCAGGATTGCGAAGGGTAATATTGTCAAGTATTGAGCCGCTGAATAAGAATACATCCTGTAAAACCACCCCAATTCCCTTCCTTAGGGCATCTATATTATAATCGTTGATATTTACCCCATCCACTAAAATATTCCCTTTTTGTATCAGGTATAATTTATTCAAAAGGCTGATGATACTCGTCTTTCCACTTCCAGTATGACCCACCAACGCCACCGTTTCCCCTGCCTTCACCGTAAAATTGATATCCTTCAACACATAATTTTCTTCATTGTATGCAAACCAAACATGATCGAATTCTATTCCCCCTTTCATATGGGCCGGAATAAATGCAGTTGGTGCAGATGCAGGCAAAAAGTCTGGATTATCTAAAACTACAAATACTCTTTCGGCCGCGATCATACCCATTTGAAGTACATTGAATTTATCCGCAATCACTCGTAGTGGTCTGAAAATTTGGTTGAGATATAATATAAAAGCAACAAGCAATCCTGCATCCAATGTTTTTCCTGCTATCCACCAAACCAATAAACCCGTACTCACAGCTAATACCACTTCTACTATTGGAAAAAAGACCGAGTAAGCGAAGATGGCATTCACATTTGCATTACGATGTTCGGTATTGATCTTATTGAACTTATTAAATTCCCGATCCTCACTCGCAAAAGCTTGTACCACCTGCATTCCTGTGATATGCTCCTGTACAAATGCATTCAATGCTGCCACAGCATTTCTAACCCTAATAAAACTTTTATTGACGCTCTCCTTAAAATAATAAGTAGCTACAATCATGATTGGGAATGGCACCAAACTGATTAGCGTTAAACGCCAGTCCATCCAAAACATCGTTGCCAAAGTAAAAATGATGGTCAGCAAGTCGGCAATGATTGGAATCAATCCATCTGAAAAAATATCGTTGATACTTTCTATATCATTAATAGTTCTGGTAGTGAGTGTACCAATCGGTGTTTTATCGAACTGCGACAAATTTAATCCCAGTACTTTCTCAAAAACCGCAACGCGCATATCTCTTACAACACTCTGTCCCATCCAAGATGTGGTGAAACTAAATACAAAGCGGACACTGGTTTCAATAAAGAGAAAGATTACCTGGAAAATGGTAACAGCAATAATGAATTTGGTAATATCTGATAGATCTGTTTGAAACAATACTGCTTTGAGCCAAGCTGGCAAGTGTACCGATTTTCCGCTGGCACTATCAACTGTTAGTTGAATCAGGTAAGGCCGAATAGGCGCAAATACCGCCATCAATACAGCCAAGAAAATACTTCCATAGAATTTACCGGAATAGGGTTTTACGAACTGAAAAATTCTGCTGAATAGAGAAAATTCAAATATTTTTTTAGTCTTGGTTTTTTGCATGATCACTGCAAATGTAACAACTAAGAATTATATTCGCTATTCGATGGAACAAGCAGTGGACAATCAATCTTCAGAAGCAGCGCTTCCAAAATATAATCTAACAGTTGAACAGGAGAAGAATGAAATTCTCCGGCATTATCGTGCTTTGCTGCGCAGCTTGCGTCCAAAATTAAAAAGAGGAAATAAGGAACTGGTGCGTCATGCTTTTGAAATGGCAGTCGAGGCACATAAAACCATGCGCAGAAAAAGTGGTGAACCTTATATCATTCATCCCCTAGCTGTGGCAATGATTTGTGTGGAAGAAATCGGACTTGGTGTACGTAGTACCATTTGTGCCTTGTTACATGATACAGTAGAAGATACAGACATCTCACTCGAAGATGTGGAACATGAATTCGGTACAGAGATCATGCGTATCGTTGATGGATTAACTAAAATCTCAAATGTAATTGATACCAATACCAGTCAGCAAGCAGAGAACTTTAAAAAAATTCTATTAACGTTAACTGATGACCCACGCGTTATCTTGATCAAACTAGCAGATCGTTTGCACAATATGCGTACGCTCGATAGTATGAAACGCGAGAAGCAATTAAAGATCGCATCTGAAACTGTTTGGGTATATGCTCCACTCGCTCATCGAATGGGTTTGTATAGTATCAAGACAGAACTCGAAGATCTTTCCATGAAATACATGGAGCCAGAAGCTTATCGCGATATCGCAAAAAAATTATCAGAGACCAAGAGAGAAAGAAGCCGTTATATCAATGAATTTATTCGTCCACTCAAAGAAAAATTAGAAGCATCTGATTTTGATTTTGAAATTTATGGGCGACCAAAAAGCATTCATAGTATCTGGAATAAGATCAAGAAAAAAGCAGTTGCTTTTGAAGAAGTGTACGACCTCTTTGCAATTCGTGTGATCTTAAATTCGCCTACCGAAAAAGAAAAAGAAGATTGCTGGAAAGTTTATTCACTCATTACCGATGAATATAATCCTTCTCCTGAACGTTTACGTGATTGGTTAAGTAACCCCAAAAGCAATGGATACGAGGCTTTGCATACTACAGTAATGGGACCACAGGGTAAATGGGTAGAGGTACAAATTCGTTCTAAACGTATGAACGAAATTGCTGAGAAAGGATTGGCTGCGCACTATAAATACAAAGAAGGTGGTGGTGATGAAGACCGATTCGATAAATGGTTCGGACAGATCAGAGAAGTATTAGCTACACCCGATACTGATACGGTTGATTTCTTACAAGATTTTAAAACATCTTTCTTAGCAGAAGAAATTTATGTGTATACCCCAAAAGGCGATGTAAAAATGTTGCCTGTTGGAAGTACAGCGCTTGATTTTGCATTCTCTATTCACTCTGCTATTGGTACTAAATGTATTGGCGCAAAAGTGCATCATAAGTTAGTACCTATCAGTCATAAATTGCGCAGTGGAGATCAGATAGAAATCATAACCAGTGGCAAACAAAAACCATCGGAAGATTGGCTGAACATTGTAGTTACTGCAAAAGCAAAAAGCAAAATAAAAGATGCACTTCGCGAAGAAAAAAGAAAGATCGCAGAAGATGGTAAGTATACCTTGCAACGAAAGCTAGAAGGATTTGGTGCATCTATGAATCAGCATAATATTGATGAGCTGGTACATTTTTATAAAGTTCCTTCACAACTAGATCTGCTTTATAAAATCGCAACAAAATCTATTGATCTAAAAGAAATCAAAGATTTTAATTTAATTGGCGACCGTATAGAACATCCGCGTCCCAAACCTGTGGTGCTTGAATTGAACATTGATCATAACCAGGCCAAACATTTTTCTAAAAAAGATTCTGAGCTCATCATCTTTGGTGAAAGCAGCGATAGGATCGTTTATAATTTAGCAAAATGCTGCAACCCCATTCCTGGAGATGACGTATTTGGATTTGTAAGTACTGGAAAAGGATTAATCATACATCGCACAACATGCCCGAATGCAACACAGTTAATGGCCAATTACGGACATCGTGTAGTAAAAACCAAATGGGCTAAGAACAAAGAAATATCTTTCCTGACTGGCCTAAAAATTATTGGAATGGATGATGTAGGTGTTATTAATAAAATCACCAATATCATCAGTGGCGATATGCGCGTAAACATCGCGGCACTTACCATTGAATCGTCAGAAGGAATTTTTAGAGGCACTATCAAAGTTTTTGTACACGATAAAGAAGAACTCGAAGAATTGGTAGACCGTTTAAAACAACTGAAAGGAATACAAACAGTTGATCGATTTGATACTGATACACCCACCTAATAAGGATTTACACATTTTATTCAAAAATTGCTAGTAATTAATTGCTAGCAAAGACTCAATACTCAAAGTCATGGCTTATTTTTGCAACGATTCAAAACAAATATATGGTTGATGTAATTTTAGGTTTACAATGGGGAGACGAGGGCAAGGGCAAAATTGTAGACTATTTCGCGCCTAGATATGATATCGTTGCACGCTTTCAGGGCGGACCAAATGCAGGACACACTTTATATGTTGATGGAAAGAAGCAAGTGCTTCACCAAATTCCCTCTGGAATTTTTCATCAGGATAAAGTAAATATTATTGGAAACGGTGTGGTATTAGATCCAGTAACATTAAAAAGAGAATGTGATGCGGTTGCAGCTTATGGAATTGATGTGAAAAAAAATCTTTTTATTTCTGAACGCACTAATATTATTATTCCTACACACAGGGCCTTGGATAAAGCTTCTGAAATGTCGAAAGGAGAAAGTAAAATTGGTTCTACTTTAAAAGGAATTGGACCAGCTTATATGGATAAGACTGGACGTAATGCATTACGTGTTGGCGACTTATTAGATAAAAGCTTTACCACACAGTATATTAAGCTTCGTTTGAAGCACCAAAAGCTATTAGATAATTTTCACTTTATTGAAGACATCTCTGCCTGGGAAGAAGAGTTTTTCGAAGCATTAGAATTTCTGAAAACTTTGAATGTGATCAATTGCGAATACTATATCAATGATCAAATTTCAAAAGGCAAGAAAGTATTAGCAGAAGGTGCACAAGGAAGTATGTTGGATATCGATTTCGGTACTTTTCCATTTGTTACTTCTTCAAATACCATTTCAGCAGGTGTTTGTACAGGCTTAGGAATTTCTCCAAAACAAATCGGAGAAGTAATGGGTGTTACCAAAGCTTATTGTACTCGTGTAGGTGGCGGACCATTCCCAACTGAACTATTCGATGCAACTGGCGAAGAATTACGCAGAATAGGAAGCGAGTTTGGTGCTACTACTGGCAGACCTCGTAGATGCGGCTGGATGGATCTTGTGGCATTGCAGTATACTTGTATGATCAATGGAGTTACTCAAATAGTAATGACCAAGGCCGATGTACTAGATTCATTTGAAGAATTATCGATGTGTACTTCTTATAAAGTTAATGGGGTAGAAACTAAACAAGTTCCTTTCCAGATGGCTAAAGCCACTATTGAACCGATTTTGGAGCAATTCAAGGGCTGGAGTACCGATACTACCCAAATTAAACTTGGGGAAGATTTACCTGAAACAATGAAGCAGTATATCGCATTTATAAACGAATATTGTGGTGTTCCAGTGAAACATGTTTCTAATGGTCCGGGCCGCGAACAAATTGTTCACATTTAGGAAATTTTAATTTTTAAAAAGAAAAAGAAAAATATTTTTGGTTAATACAATTTTGCGTCTAAAATTTACGCATTAATCTTATTAGAATATGGCAGCGAAATCTGATAAGGATAGCAAATCCTCTACTCCAAAGACAACACCGGCAAAGAATGTCGATGCAACACCATCTCCAAAAAGTAAAAAACAATTGGATGATGATGATGATGATTTAGACGACGACGATGATGCGTTGGACGTCGCACCCGCAAAGAAGGGTGCTACAAAAGCTTCCTCGAAAAAGTCGAAGGATGACGACGACGACGATGAAGATGAGACAGAAATAGAAGACGATTGGGATAAAGCCGAAGAAGACGATGACTGGGATCCAGACTTCGACGAATTCGATATTCCAAAAAGCAAGGGTAAAAAAGCACCTAGTACTGGTAGTTCAAAGAAAAAAGCCGAAGAAGAAGACGACTTTAAACTAGACGAAGACTTCAAAGAATTCGATTTGTTTAATGATAAGGATAGCGGTTTCGACGACGACGATGATGATGATGATTTCTAAACGAATTTTCTGATACGATACATGTTGAATTGGTAGCCCAATTCAACATTTTTTTTGTAACCAGATAAATTATTTTGAAGCCGAACTGCCTTCTATTAATACCCGATATGATTCCATAAGGATCTGACTCTTCTTAGATTCAAAGATGGCTAACTTATCTTTTGGAATGCGCATGCTGTATGGCTTTCCTTCTGAAAGTGTTTTATCAAAACCTGGGTTCCATTTATTGAACTGACTAATTTCCATCGTCAGACTATTGGTTAATACCATAGAATTATATCGTCCACTAAGATTGATAGTTGTTGTATTTGCCAATTCATCGTTTGTTAAGCTTACTTGCAAATTGTCTGTGATCTGTGCAGCTTTTACTTTTATTGTTTCATCAGCTGTGAGAGTTGTCCATCCTCCGGAACCTTCAAAAACATAATGTGTGGCAATAAATTTCTTAACGTGTGTTCTAGTTTCCTCTTTTAAATAATATTGAAGCACCCAAAAATCTCTACTTCCCGATTTCCTAATACATTGTCTAACCCTTCCCGCTCCCCCATTGTAGGCTGCTACTACCAATAACCAATCACCAAATTCGGCATATAATTCCTTCATCAGTTTGGCTGCCACATGTGTGCTTTTATAAAAGTCCATCCGCTCATCGTTGGCCCCAACGCGCAAACCAAAACGCTTGGCTTCATAATCCATCAATTGCCATGGACCAACTGCACCGGCCCATGAAACTAGTCCGGGTTGTAAATGACTTTCAATCACACTCAAATATTTCATCTCCTTGGGTATGCCGTACATAGCCAAGATATTGTCGTACAAATCAAAATAAGGCTTACCCCAGGTCTTCATTCGATCCAATTCCTTTCCTTGTTTGCGGACATATTCCTGTACAAATGAAACAGCTTGGGGATTTAATTGATTGATATAGGGCTTAGTAGCATCAAATTTATTGGCTACAAACAAACTCTGAAAACCATAACGGTCTTTAGTGGTGTCTACGGTTGGTTTCTCTTTGAATGCCGGATCAGTAACAAAACTCATGGTTCCAACGGCACCTGCCAACAAAGCAAAAGCCCCCAGCATAAAATGGGAGATCGAAAGCCGTGTTTGTATTGAGATGCCGAACCAGTTCATGCCAAATAATTTTGCTATGATTTGCAAAATTAGTGCCAAATAATTGAATGCTATGTGAAAGTGCTGCTTATGGGATATAATAGATTGACTAAGAACGCATTAGCTGATCAGATAACTGCAGCATTTTTGTTTCTTCAAAATGATTTGTCATGATCTGCAACCCAAATGGCATACCATTCGAATGGGTAAATAAAGGAATAGAGACAGCTGGTATCCCTACCAAATTAGCAAAAACAGTATAGATATCTGCCAGGAACATGGCCACCTGATCGTCTGATTTTTCTCCAATTTTAAAAGCTGTAGCAGGTACGGTCGGAGAAATAATCGCTTCGTAAGTATTAAATACTTCTACTGATTTATTGTAGAGTATGCGACGTACTTGCTGCGCCTTTGTAAAATAGGCATCGAAATAACCAGCACTTAAAACAAAAGTTCCTAGCATGATCCTTCTTTGCACTTCCTTTCCAAACCCTGCACTTCTTGATGCTTTATATAATTCGTTCAATTCGGGGTTCACAAGTGGTGCCCGATACCCAAATCGAACCGCATCGAATCGCGAAAAATTACTCGAAGCTTCAGCGGTAGTCAATACATAATAAGTAGGAACAATATGTTTGAGGAACTCAAATTCAATGGGGTCGACAGTATGCCCTTCTTGCTTTAAGCGTTCGATTAAACTAGTAATTCCAGCTCTGATCTCCGGGTCTAATCCCGGGTGTTCTAATGCTTGCCTAAAATAAGCAATGCGATATTTTTTGGGTGACTGATTCAATTCCGACCTATAAGCGGGAACGGGCTTTTCAGAAACCGTACTATCAAAATCATCTGCACCAGCAATTACTTCTAAACAAACTGCTGCATCTTCCACAGTTTTTGAAAAAATGCCGATCTGATCAAAGCTTGAAGCATAGGCGATCAATCCATAACGCGAAATTCTTCCATAGCTTGGCTTTAACCCTATTACGCCACAGAAGTCAGCCGGCTGTCGAACAGAGCCTCCCGTATCACTTCCTAAACTGATCATGGTTAAATTTGCCTGAACACTTACGGCCGACCCACCAGAGGAACCACCAGGAACTCGAGACTCATCTAATGCATTTCTCACAGCACCAAATGCAGAGTTCTCATTGCTACTACCCATTGCAAACTCATCGCAGTTTTGTCGCCCTATAATAATGGCTTCCTCCTGCAATAATTTTTCAACAACAGTAGCGTGATAAATTGATTTGAAATTTTCTAGGATCTTAGAACCGGCAGATACAACATGGCCTTTGTAACAGATTACATCTTTAATGCCAACTACTACGCCATGCAATTTACCAATTGGCAGGCCGCTAATTCTGCTAGCATCCAAACGATGGGCCTCAGCAATAGCTTCAGCTTCGAATACTTCTAAGAAAGCATTGAGTTGTGGTTTTTCTTTGATAGCCGCCAAATAAAAATGAACGGCTTCCACACAGGTGGTTTGGCCGTTCTGTAATGCGGTATGGTAGTCTTTGATAGAGCTAAACCGAAACAAAGCCTAAGAATCTTTTAATTAAACGAATTTAAGCTTGCGGTGGGGTTGCAGTCTTATCCTTTTCTTTCATTCCTTCTTCTAATTCTTTCTTCACATTGTCTTTAGCATCGTTAAACTCACGAATACCCTTTCCAAGGCCTTTCATAAATTCCGGGATCTTGCGACCACCAAACAAAACTAAAACTACTACTGCGATGAGTAAAATTTCTTGAAATCCTAAATTGCCCATAAAATTTGGTTTGAGGTCATCAAAGTTAATGGAAAAGAAATCCCATCCAACTAAATAATGTTAAAGAAACAAGTTTTAACGAAAAAGCGGAAGAATAGATTTACTAATCTTCCGCTTTTAATTATTTCAGCTAATTGCTTAGAAACGTTTTTCTTTAATACGTGCGCTCTTACCACTACGCTCTCTCAAGTAGTACAACTTAGCACGGCGAACCTTACCAGACTTGTTCAACAAGATCGAATCAATATTTGGAGAAAGGATCGGAAACAAACGCTCCACACCTACACCATCAGATATTTTACGTACGGTAAATGATGCAGTAGCACCGTTGCCCTGTAATTTAATTACATCACCACGGAAACTCTGAATACGTTCTTTACCACCCTCTACAATTTTATAATTAACAGTGATATTATCACCTGCTTTAAACTTAGGGTAGGTCTTCTTCACGGTCAATTGCTCGTGTACAAACTGAACTGCTGCGTCCATAACTTTATTTTTTTGCGGACGGCAAAGGTATAGAAAAAATAATAAAATATTGCTGCTAAATCAGAATATTTTTTATCTCGCTACGTTTACCGCTCTTTTTTCTCTAATAACTGTTACTTTGATCTGACCAGGATAGGTCATTTCTGTCTGAATTTTCTGTGCTATTTCAAAGCTCAGCTTATCGCTGTCGCCATCTGTAACTTTCTCAGCCTCAACGATTACCCTGAGTTCCCTGCCTGCCTGAATCGCATAAGCTTTCTCTACACCCTGGTAAGCCATGGCTAGATTCTCTAGATCTTTGATCCGCTGCAAATATTGCTGCATGATTTCTCGGCGAGCACCCGGGCGAGCACCACTGATGGCATCGCAAGCCTGAATAATCGGAGAAATCACATATTGCATTTCCATTTCATCGTGGTGCGCACCAATAGCATTCACTACTGCAGGATTCTCGCCATATTTCTCAGCAAGTTTAGCACCCAATAAAGCGTGACTCAATTCAGTTTCCTCATCTGGTACTTTACCAATATCGTGCAGTAACCCGGCACGTTTGGCCAATTTAGGGTTCATCCCTAATTCAGCTGCCATAATACCACATAGGTTCGCTGTTTCGCGGCTATGCATCAATAGGTTCTGTCCGTAGGAAGAACGGAATCGCATTTTACCTACAATACGCACCAATTCCTTGTGTAATCCATGGATCCCCATTTCAATCACGGTTCTTTCTCCAATCTCCATAACCTGCTCTTCTAACTGACGGCGTGTTTTTTCTACCACTTCCTCAATACGAGCCGGGTGGATTCTTCCATCAGCTACTAAGCGCTGCAAACTCAAACGCGCAATTTCTCTACGCAATGGATCGAATGATGAAAGAATAATGGCTTCAGGTGTATCATCTACGATCAAGTCAACCCCAGTAGCTGCTTCAATAGCACGGATATTTCTACCCTCTCTACCAATGATCTGACCCTTGATCTCGTCGGTCTCTAGGTTAAATACAGTTACCGTATTTTCAATAGTAACTTCCGCTGCAGTACGTTGGATTGATTGGATAACAATCTTACGCGCTTCTTTATTCGCCTTCAATTTGGCCTCTTCAATAATCTCCTGCTGTAATCCCAAAGCCTGAGAATGCGCTTCTTGTTTCAGGCTTTCAATCAATTGCGATTTGGCTTCTTCGGCACTTAAACCTGCAATTTTTTCTAAGCGGCGGATATGCTCTTCCTGATGTTTTTCAAGTTCTGTACGCTTCAGATTTACTAATTCGATCTGACGGTTCAGGTTCTCTTTAATCACATCATTATCTTTAGCCTGCTTATCTAAACCAGCCTCTTTTTGATTGATAGAAATTTCTTTCTGCTTGATCCTGTTTTCGGCTTCGCCTACTTTACGGTTACGCTCATTAACATCTTTTTCGTGCTCTGACTTTAATTGTACAAAGCGCTCTTTAGCTTCTAATTGCTTCTCTTTTTTTACAGTTTCAGCTCTTAATTCGGCCTCTTTTAAAATGGTCTGTGCCTGATGTTCGGCATCTTCGACCTGTTTTTTTGTGTTCTTAGCGAATAATGTTTTACCCGCTATAGCTCCAACAATTAGTGAAATGGCACCAATTATAATAGAAACAACAGTTTGATCCATGTTTTTGGTAATTTTTATAATAATTCAAAATCCTTTACAGCATTACACATCTCATTTTAACTTAATAAGTATACGCAATAGGCGAAGATACTTAAATAATTTAAGCTAAAAGATTTGCTTATCTCCTACTGGTTTTCCTGTAAAGCTTTGTCCAGCGATTTTTCAAGACCGTTGATCTGTAGGGCTAGTTCACCCCATTTTACGAGAAGGTTGCCTGATTGTGTCTGCTCAGTGGCAAACCAAAGTAACGCCATCGACACGTAATCTTGCATGTCTTTGCCAGCGAAATTGGTTTTGAACTCCGTAATCTTGTCATTGATGAGGCTAGAGGTCTTGCGGACCATCTCTTCATCAGCCGGCTCAATCTTTAAACGATATGTCCGGTCGGCAATTAAAATATTTACGGGAATAAGTTCTTCCATCATATCAAGCATTCAATAACAAAAGGCATTTCTCGATCTCTTTCAGATAACCATCAATCCTTTTCTCCATTAATAATTTCTCGGAAGGGCTCCATTGAGCTCCCCCAATTTTAACCGTCTCTAATTGCTGAATTAATCCTTGTAAATCAGATTCCTTCTGCAATTTATCGTTCTGCATCTTCTCCAGATTCTTTTTTAATTGCTGGTTCTCTTTCTGCAAAAGCTGCTGCTGCTTTAGCAATAACTGCAGCTTTTCTTGAATAGCTTTTATTTGTACAGAAATTTCTACCATCTATTAAAATTATGCTGACTCTAAAATACATTAATTAATAGTTCCATTGAAGCCTATTTACGAATTTCTGCTCCCAATTCTTTTTCGAATTGATTGATCAGTTTTCCAATCATGGCATCTACTTCTTTATCGGTCAGCGTTTTCTGATCATCTTCGAAAGTAAAACTAACTGCCATTGATTTCTTATCTGCCCCTAGTTTATCACTCTCAAATACATCAAACAATCGAACTTGTTTGAGTTTACTCAACTGTGTTTTACGCACTTGCTGATCAATGGCATCGAAGCTGATATTTCTATTCACTACCAAGGCCAAATCGCGCTGCATGGATGGAAACTTGTTCACTTCTTTATAAGTGATCTTTCGCTGCTCAACCATTTTCAAGAGTAATACAAAATTGAGATCTACAAAATAGACCGACTGTTTAATGTCAAATTTTGCGAGTTGTTTATTCGATACAATTTCAATCGATCCCAAATCTTTTTTCGCTGCCTTGATCAAAATAATATCAGCATTTTCTTCCGATAAGCTCAATTGCAATCCACTCACTCCAGCCACTTGCAAAATAGCAGCCACTATTCCTTTCGCCTTGAATACATCCAGGCTTCTGCTTTTCTGATGCCAATTTTCTTCTTGATCAAGTCCAGTAAAATATAATGCCAAATGTTCTGCTTCGCTATAATCGCCGGGACCATTGCTAGCATAGGTTTTGCCGAATTCAAAACACTGTAAGTTATTATTTTTTCTATTCAGATTATACGCTATAGTTTCCAATCCGGTTTCCAACATGGATGGTCTTAAAATATCTAAATCAGCACTCAAATTATTGATCATTTTCACTGATCTACTCAACACTTCTTCGCTGAAGTATTTACTATTGGTAATGCTGTTTGTAAGAATTTCAATGAACCCTTGCCCAACTAAATAATTAGCGATTTTATCTTTCAGATTCTCCTTCAATACAGATTGATCAGTTGCTGGACTGATCGAGATCATGGAAGGAATTTCTATATTGTCCAATCCATCGATCCTAATAATTTCTTCCACAATATCTGCTGGCAAACTAATATCTGGTTTGCTTCTCGGAACAGCCACACGCAACTCATCCATTCCCTCTTTCAAAATTTCAAATCCTAATGCAGTTAAAATCCTATTTACTTTATCGGGATGATAATTTTTACCACTTAATTTTTTGAGATAATGGTGTTTTAAAGAGACCTCCGTTTTAGGCTTCGGATTGGGATATATATCCACAATTTCACTAGTTAGCTCACCACCTGCCAATTCCTTGATCATGAGTGCCGCTCTCTTCAATACATTTACTGTATTATCGATATCCACCCCTTTTTCAAAACGAGTAGCTGCATCTGTTCTCAATCCGTGAAATACAGAGCTGATCCGGATGCTGGAGGGATTGAACCATGCACTTTCTAAAATAATATTATTAGTAGTAGCCACCACGCCACTTTCTTTACCGCCATATATACCAGCAATACACATGCCTTCTTTGGCATTGCAAATCATCAGATCCTTAGCGCTTAATTTTCTTTCCTTGCCATCAAGTGTAGTAAACAGCGTTCCTTCTGCTTCATTCTTTACAATGATTTCGCCGCCGGGAATGGCTGCTGCATCAAAAGCATGTAAAGGCTGACCAGTTTCGTGCAAGATGAAATTGGTGATATCTACAATATTGTTAATTGGTCGCATGCCAATGGCCTGCAACTTATTCTTTAACCACTGAGGTGATTCTTTCACAGTAACACCACTGATGCTGATGGCCGCGTATCTAGCACAAGCATCTGCATTTTCTACCGTAACTTTTACCGGGAGGCTATTATTGTCAATCTTAAATCCGTTTGCAAAAGGCGTCTTAACACGCACTTCTTTTTGATGGTGCGTTAAGTAAGCACAAACATCTCTGGCAACACCAAAATGACTCATTGCATCCATTCTATTGGGTGTTAATCCAATCTCGTAGATCCAATCATTATAAGGCTCAAAATGAACGGCAGCAGGTGTTCCGGGTTGCAGGTCGGCCGGAAGAACGATGATTCCATCGTGACTAACACCCATACCTAACTCGTCTTCTGCACAAAGCATTCCATGACTTTCAACACCCCTGATCTTAGCAAGTTTCATCGTTAATGGATCGCCAGTTGTGGGATAGATCGTGGTACCAATAGTAGCTACCACTACTTTTTGTCCAACAGCCACATTCGGCGCACCACATACAATTTGCAGTGGCTCCCCTGATCCAATATTTACGGATGTCAATTTTAATTTATCTGCATTCGGATGCTGCTCGCATGCCAACACTTCACCGATTACTAAACCTTCTAATCCACCTTTGATGGACTGGAATTTTTCAAGACTTTCCACTTCCAATCCAATAGAGGTAAGGATCCTCGATAATCTTTCCGGTTCAATTGTTTCAGGAAGGTATTCACTCAGCCAGTTGTAACTAATGGTCATAATTGTAATCTCTTTTCGAGGATCAAAAATAGGTGATAAATATTGGATAACAGGGCTTAGTTGGCTAGGAAGCGCTGATACCGCAGATATAGACAGGAATGGAATTACTAAAATAGAAGAAAACTCTTCTGATTTACGGATTTTTTTGTGGAATCAGCCCTTTTTTTTTAGAAATCTTTCTTCACAACTGATTGTGTAAAAGGGCTAGATTTGGTCGGAAAACTTTTGAATTTGGTGGAAAAACAGGTATTTTTCTGTGGATAGTCATAGTTTTAGTGTTAACGAACTAAGGATAACCTGTGGATGAAAATTGATACTAAAAAATTTTAACAAGCGGAATACTTGCACCATATTCGCTCCCCCCTTAGAGATGAATTGTTGACAAAGGTTTTTCAGAAACATATTTAGATCACCCAGTAGAAAGGTGTTAAACATTTAGAATTTTTAGAACGTGGAACTGACCAGCTTGAACAAAGACAGAAAGAGAAGAAAAACAACAGTTGATATGAGTACCATGCTATATGGGAAAATACCTCCTCAGGCTAAAGAGCTCGAAGAAGCCATTCTGGGTGCTATCATGCTAGAAAAAAGTGCTTTTGATACCGTTTCAGAAATTCTGAAACCGGAATGTTTTTATGTGGAATCACATAAAACAATTTATCATGCAATGCAAGCTTTACAGCAAAAAAATGATCCAATCGATCTTTTAACAGTTGTGGAAGAATTGAAATTTCAGGAACAATTAGATACAGTTGGTGGCGCTTATTTTGTTACTAAATTAACTAACTCAGTTGTATCAACTGCCAATATTGATGCACACTGCAGAATTGTTTTACAGAAATTCATTCAACGCGAACTCATAAAAATTAGTAGTGAAATTATTGGCGATGCTTATGAAGACAGTACCGATGTATTCGACCTTTTAGATGAAGCGGAGACCAAGATGTTCAACATCACCAATAACTACCTCAAAAAGAATTTCGAAGATATTTTAGGCATCCTTGCAAAAACTATTAACCGAATTGATGAACTAAGAACCAAAACAGAAGAAATTTCTGGCGTTCCCAGTGGATTTGCTAGTCTTGATAGGGTTACTTACGGATGGCAGCCAACAGATTTAATTATTCTGGCAGCAAGACCTTCTGTGGGTAAAACCGCATTTGCACTTAACCTAGCCAGAAATGCCGCCTTGCATCCCACAAAACCAGTTCCGGTTGGGTTCTTTTCCTTAGAGATGAGTGCTTCTCAATTGGTACAACGTATTTTAAGTGCCGAGAGCGAGATCAAAATGGAAAAGATCAGTCGTGGAAAATTAGAAGATCACGAATACCAACAGCTCTTATCAAAAGGATTTAAGAAACTAGAAATTGCTCCTATCTATATCGACGATACTGCCGCTTTGAACATTTTTGAATTCAGAGCAAAAGCAAGGAGACTGGTTCACAAACATAAAGTTGGCGTAATCATCATCGATTACCTACAATTAATGAGTGGCTCTAACGATAAAGGTGGTAACCGCGAACAGGAAATCAGTAATATCTCAAGAAACTTAAAAGCACTGGCCAAAGAATTGAGTGTTCCGATCATTGCTTTGAGTCAGCTGAGTCGTGCCGTTGAAACCAGAAAAGAAAGCAAAATGCCTCAGTTGAGCGATTTGAGAGAATCAGGTGCAATTGAGCAGGATGCTGACATGGTTATGTTCATTTATCGTCCGGAATACTATGAGGTAAAAAGCAACGAGATGGGCGAAAGTACCAGTGGCGAAACACATATTAGAATTGCTAAACACCGTAACGGATCATTAGAAACCATCAAGCTTCGCGCCAACCTTTCTATTCAACGATTTGAAGAATGGGATGGCGATGGAAGTGGGATTGAAGGACTAGGCTCAAACTGGAAACCAATTGCGCCAAGTCCATCTCCAGCCGCAGGCGGTGCAGGTGATGGTGCTAAATTTTATTTACAAAAAGGAAGTAAAATGAATGATGTGGACTTTGACCAAGGCTACGAAACAGAACAACCTTTCTAAAAGTATTTCATATTAAAGCGCTTGACTTAAAATCAAGCGCTTTATTTATTTTTGCAGGAATGAGTATACCTTTTTTTTACGAACCAACAATTCTGGAATCGAATCATCCCTTTGTTTTAAGCGAAAGCACTAGCAAACATTGTGTGCAAGTATTGCGTATGCGAGCTGGCGATCAGATTCATTTAACGGATGGAATGGGTAAACTCTTTTATGCAAAGATCATCAGTGCAGATAAACAAAAATCCGTAGCCCTGATTGAACAAACAAAGTTTACGGAAGCCCCTTTGAAAAAAATTAGCATAGGGATATCTTTATTAAAGAATGCAGATCGCTTAGAATGGTTATTCGAAAAAATTACAGAGATAGGTATAACAGAAATATATCCGTTGATCTGCAAAAGAACTGAACAACAACGCTTCAAAACAGAAAGGATGCAACAGATCTTGGTTTCAGCAATGTTACAGAGTCAGCAGTGTTGGCTTCCAAAACTTCAGCCCCCAACAGATCTTACTAAATTTATTGAACAGGCTACCAATGCACAAAAAATTATTGCACACTGTGAACCAGATCAAAAAACAGAATTAAGGGAATTGCAGCATTCAACTGATAGTTTAATTCTAATCGGACCAGAAGGCGATTTTACCCCCGAAGAAATTGCATTCGCATTGAAGCACCAGTTCATACCTGTAAGCTTGGGCAAAACAAGACTTAGAACAGAAACGGCGGGACTTGTATCTATCACAGTTTTAGCCTATCGTTCATAGATATTTTATTTATTTGACTAACTTCCAGTTATGAAGAAATTTCTTTTGCTGATTTTGGCAATCTCAATAGTTGGGATCTTTAGCTGCAAAAATTTTAAGCGTCAGAAAAGGGCTGTTCAAAGAGATCTTACTATTAACCAAAACACCTCTTTCAATAACCTTTTCTTTGATAGTATTCAAATTGAAAGTTTTTTGAAAGACCATTCCGAATTCAAATCTTATGAGGAACAGTTTATAGATTTTTATAAGGAAAGAAATTATCAATTTGCTTGGTTCGATAACAAGGGCATTGCAGAACAATCTTTCAATTTTTTAAACTTACTTAATTCAACAGTTAGCGATTTGCAGGATAGCAGTTTGTATAATCCTACATTGATTGAACTCTATGAGAAAGCAGTTGCAGATAGCTTGCACAAGCAACAGCATGCAATCATTCTTAATACTGAACTATTGTTCACTGGTCAGTTCTTTGCCTATGCCGCAAAAGTTTATAAGGGTAGCGATATTGATGCAGCTGATCTAGGATGGTTTATCCCTAGAAAAAAATTGAACCTAAAAGAGCTATTAGATTCTAGTATCAAATCAAAAGCGAACGGTATTGAAATTTATGCCAAGCAAAATCCGCAGTATAAAAAACTGCAAGAACAATTGGTCTTGTATAATGAGTTCGCAAAAAATGAAACGAGCGATACGATTGCCTATGTTAAAAAACCGATCAAAAGAGGTGATAGTTCTGAAGCGATTGTGATGATCAAAAAAAGATTATTTCTGTTAGGTGACGCTAAAATACCAGATAGTAGTTTCTTGTACGATTCACTAACCCTCATTGCTGTAAAAAAATTCCAACGCAGAATGGGATTAAGTGTTGACGGTGCTATTGGCAATAAAATGATAGAGGAATTAAATATGCCTTTGCAATGGAGGATCAAACAATTACTGGTGAACATGGAAAGATTGCGCTGGCTTCCTCCTACAAAAGACAGTAATTATATTGTAGTAAATATTCCCGAATATCGTTTGCATGTATACGATAGTGGCAAAACGGTGATGGATATGAATGTCATTGTAGGTAAAGCCGCAAACAGCACCGTTATATTTTCGGGCAATTTGAAATATGTGGTATTTAGTCCGTATTGGAATGTCCCCACGAGCATCGTAAAAAAAGAAATCGTTCCAGCCATTAGTAAAAATAGCAACTACCTCGAAAAAAATCATATGGAAATTACTGGAAAAAGTAATGGATTGCCCTTGGTGAGGCAGAAGCCTGGTTCCTATAACTCTTTAGGTCTCGTGAAATTTCTTTTCCCTAACAACTACGATATTTATTTACATGATACCCCTAATCGAGATTTGTTTACACAATCTAGTAGAAGCTTGAGCCATGGCTGCATTCGTATCAGTGAGCCCAAGAAAATGGCACAATATCTTTTAAGAGAAGATACTGCATGGAACAGTAATACGATTGACAGTTCCATGCACCTTTCAAAAGAAAGATGGGTAACACTCAAGAAAACAGTACCTGTGCTGATCGTTTATTTTACCGCCTGGGTTGATAAAACAGGAACCCTTAATTTTAGAAAAGATATTTACGGACACGATGAAAAAATGGCCGCTAAACTTTTCATTAAATAAATAATTTTTATAACCTGCTATATTTGTAAAAAGCTGGAACATGCAATTAATTGAAGTAAAAGATAAAAATACAGTCAAGGAATTTCTTGAAATTAATGTTAAACTAAACAGTGTTAATCCTGCCTATATCCGCCCACTGGATAATGAAGTGAACGATGTGTTTGATGACCAGAAAAATAAGGCTTTTAAATACGGTACAGTTATAAGATGGATTCTTAAAAACGATCAGTCAGAAACTATAGGAAGAATTGCTGCATTCATCAGTAGTAAATACATTAACAAGGGTACAGAATTTTCCACTGGCGGATTTGGCTTCTTTGATTGTATTAATGATCAAGTAGCGGCAAATAAATTATTCGATCAGGCCAAAGAATGGTTGGTATCAAAGGGCGCAGAGGCAATGGACGGACCCATTAATTTTACTGATCGTGATAAATGGTGGGGATTACTCGTAGAAGGATTCGAGAACGAGCCCATGTATGGCATGTCATTTAACCCTAGTTACTATGAGCAGCTATTTAATAACTATGGATTTAAAAACTATTATAACCAGTATTATTACTACATGAATGTAGATGATACTTTCTCTGAAAAGATTCTAGAACGTCACGCAAAAATAAAATCTAAACCAGACTATTCCGCACGTCATGTCAAGTTAAATCAACTTGAAAAATATGCCCGAGATTTTGCCAAAGTATATAACGCAGCTTGGGCCCAACATGGAGAGAACAAAGAACTTACAGAAGATCAAGTTGTAAAGCTCTTCAAAAAAATGAAGCCAATCATGGATGAGCGCACTGTTTGGTTTGCTTATTATAAAGAGGAGCCAATTGCCATGTTCATTAATATTCCCGACTTAAATCAATACTTCAAACACTTTAATGGAAAATTTGGTTGGTTCGAAAAGATCTGGTTGATGTGGATGAAATGGCGGGGTATCAATAAACAATTAACTGGCTTAGCATTTGGGGTGGTTCCCAAATATCAAGCACTGGGTATCGATAGTTATATTATTCAGGAATGCGGTTCGTTCGCACAAGGCAAGGGTTGGTACAAACAATATGAAATGGGATGGGCGGGCGACTGGAATCCAAGGATGCTCAATATTTATAAGAGCCTTGGTGGATATCAAAGCAGACGCATGATCACATTCCGTCTTCTTTTTGATCAGAACCGTCCATTTGAAAGACACCCCGAAATGGTTTACAAATAATACTTCGCAGTTTCTTTAATGCCCTCTTGGTAACTAGTAGGCGTAAATCGAAAATGATTTTCAAATTTGGTAGAGTCAAACAAATAAATACTATCACTTTGATAAATCATTTCATAGGATTCCTTGATGGGTTTAATAAATAGACCTGCCAAGCGAATCATGAATTTAGAAAGAACAGTGAATTTATTAGGTTGATGCATAGCTTCTGCTGCCAATGCAATAAACTGCGCACCTGTTAATGGATTCGAATGAGTTGGCAAATGCCAGGTTTGATTAAAAGCAGTTTCATCTTTGGCCAATAAATACAAAGCTTTGCTAGCATCCGGAATATAAGTATAAGAATGGGGCAATTGCGCATCTGCTAACCATTGGGCTTTCTTGCCTTTTGAAAAATTATCAAATACCAGCATATTTGGTACACTTGTTTTAGTGGTCGCTGTTCCATAAAAATCTGCGCTTCTAGCTATTAATCCCGTTAATGAACCAACCTGAATTTCATGCAATAATTGATTTACAATTGCTGCCCTTAAAACGCCTTTCTTACTGCATGGGTTAAAGGGCGTTTCTTCCGTCATCTTACCGATTACTTTCCCATACATATATACATTATCAAAGAAGATCAGCTTCGCTCCAGTTGCTTTGCATGCCTCAATGGTATTGTTCATAATAAGTGGCCATTTCTCTTCCCAAACTTTATAATCATATTCCAATCCTACTAGCAGGTAAACTATTGAAGAACCTTTCACTGCATCCATGGTTTGGCGGGCATCACTTAGGTCAGCAGCAACCGAATCAATACCAATGATCTGCTTGGGATGCCTTGCAACGATGCGAATATTTTCCTTGGATTCCATTAGAACAGGCAATAATTCATTGGCAATTGCTCCTCCAGCCCCAAGTATCGTATGTAAACTCATAGTTTGAAAATTATGGTAAATGCGTCTCCGAACTTGTTCAAAATAGCCAAAATAGATGAAAGAACTATGTTTTTCATCATATTTATGGGAATTCAAGCATGTCAAAAACTTAGTTATCCGAAAAACTTACCATTGCTTACTTTTGAAGCAGTTAGCGCAATTATGGAGAATTTCATCGTTTCAGCAAGAAAATACCGCCCACAGAATTTTAATACCGTAGTAGGGCAACAACATATTACAACAACCTTAAAAAATGCCATCAAGAACAATCAGTTGGCACACGCATTTTTATTTTGCGGACCAAGAGGTGTAGGTAAAACAACCTGTGCGCGTATCCTTGCAAAAACCATCAATTGTACCAATCAAACACCTGAAGGAGAAGCTTGTAATGTGTGTAATAGTTGTACCTCTTTCGATGCGGGTACTTCTATGAATATTCATGAATTAGATGCTGCTAGTAATAATTCGGTTGATGATATTCGTTCACTTGTAGAACAAGTTCGCTTTGCACCACAGGCCGGCAAATACAAAGTATATATCGTAGATGAGGTACATATGCTCAGTGCCAGCGCCTTCAACGCATTCTTGAAGACTTTAGAAGAGCCGCCACCCTACGCTATTTTTATTTTAGCAACAACAGAAAAACATAAGATCCTTCCAACCATTTTAAGTCGTTGTCAAATCTTTGATTTTAAAAGGATTACTAATAACGATACAGTAGAACATTTACAGGAAATAGTTGATAAAGAATCAATCAAAGCCGATAAAGCTGCCTTGCAAGTGATTGCTCAAAAAAGTGAAGGCTGTATGCGCGATTCATTGAGTATTCTCGATAAGATTGTAAGCTTTACAAACGGAGTTGTAACCTATCAGAATACGCTTGAACATTTGAATATTCTGGATGATGATTATTATTTCAAATTATTAGAAGCCATGCAGGCTCAGGATCTTCCATCGGCGATGTTGCTATTTGATGAGATCAATCGAAAAGGATTTGAGGGCGACTTAGTAGTAAATGGCTTCGCTGAATTCATTCGCAATTTACTAGTGTGCAAAGATGCTAAATCTGCTTCCTTACTTGAAGTGGTGGAAGGCATGCAATCGAAATATATTCTCACTGCAGAAAAATCAGGCATATCATTTTTAGTGAGTGCACTTAATATTTTAAATGAGTCAGAGATCAACTATAAAATGGCACGCAATAAAAGATTGCATGTAGAACTCACTTTGATCAAACTGAATTTCTTACAACAGGCCATTGAATTATCGGCCGAAAATGGACAACTCGTAAAAAAAAAACGAATTGACGGGCCAGTAGCTTTTCGATTAAAAGAAGTTCCTTCTATTCAAATTGCCGCCCAAACAACTGCAGCTATAGCTGAAACCAAACTCTATATTGAAACGCCAAAACCCGCAGCTATAGTAACTCCTACTGCTAAACCAGTAAACGCAACAAAAGCAGCAACTATTCCAACAGCAGCGCCAACTAAATCTAAAACACCTATTCAAATCGGGGGCAACAAAAAAGGTTTACTCGATTCTCTGCGTGAAAAATATGGTGATCAATATACCATTGAAGAGGTAAAAGAAGCTGAAGTACTCAATCATGAAAAGCTGAAAGCTATCTGGGATAAATATGCCATTAGTTTAGAAGAACAAAAAAAGCATTCCTCATACGGCACTTTTAAAATTGCCAGATTAACCATTGATACAGATATGCTTTTCACTGTAACAGTTAGTTCTGTTACCTCACAAAAATTTGTGGAACAAGAAAGAATGTCAGTTTTGGAACTTGTTCAAAATGGATTTAATAATCGAAGCATCGCATTTCAAATATTGATTGATGCCGGAGAACAAGAAGAAGTTCCGATTCATTTGCGTTTAAATAGCAGGCAAAAATTCGAAAGAATTGCAGAACAATTCCCATTGGTTAAAGAACTGAAAGACCGGTTGAGAATGGATATCGATTACTAATCTTATTTCGTTTGGGTATATCCATTCTTAATTAACCAAGGCAGAATTTTTGTGCGTTGATCCCCTTGGATAATGATCTCCGCATCTTTTGCCGAACCACCCGTACCACAGAAATTTTTGAGTTGTTTACCCAATACTTCTAAATCAGCTTCAGTTCCAATAAATCCTGTGACCAAGGTCACTGCTTTGCCTGCACGATGTTTGGTTTCTAAACGGATGCGTAATTTTTGTTGGGCAGGGGAAAGGGTTTCCAGTGCAGCATCTGCTGCTTCAAATGAAAAATTAGGATCGGTACTAAATACAAAACCGCGGGCATCCGCTTTATTCTTTTTTGACATAAAATATTTTTGAAACAATAGGTTTAAGAAAAACTAGCTTTTAAACTCAGGTCAAGACTCTTGGCTTGATGTATTAATGCCCCAACACTTACAAAATCAACTCCCGTTGCAGCATAGGCTTGTATATTGTCTATATCAATTCCACCACTTGCCTCTGTTTCAAACTTTCCAGCAATTAATTTTACTGCGTCCCCAACTTCTATCACACTGAAATTGTCTAGCATAATACGAAATACTTTTCCCTTTCCTATTTGCAATATTTTTTCAACATCTGCAATGGATCTTGTTTCTACCTCAATCTTTAGTTCCTGCTTTTTTGTCTGCACATAGTTCCACGCCTTATTCACTGCTGCTTCAAGTCCCCCACAATAATCGATATGATTATCTTTCAGCATGATCATATCATATAAAGCATACCGATGATTTACGCCGCCGCCAATTCTAACAGCTTCTTTTTCTAGTAGTCTGAAATTAGGGGTAGTCTTCCTTGTATCAAGAATCCGTGTATGATATCCTTGAATCAAGGAACTATATTTTTTTGTAAGGGTAGCAATGCCGCTCATGCGTTGCATACAATTCAAAACCAATCTTTCGCAACTCAGAATAGTAGGGACTTTGGCCTTTACTTCAAATGCGATTTCTCCTGCGCTCATCATATCGCCATCCGATTTGATGGCATTGAAAACAGCAGTTGGTTCAACTAATTGAAAGATGCGTTCGGCCACTTTCATTCCAGCCAAGACGCCATCTTGTTTGATTTTTAAAACGGCTTTGCCTTCTGTATTGGGCTCAATACAACTCAAGGTTGAGTGATCTCCATCACCAATATCTTCTTTCAAAGCAGACAAAATCAGATGGTCGAGCAGTTCCTGGTAAGATTGCATATGGTAAAGCTAGCAGTTCTAATAAAATCTAGTTGATACGAATGGTAATGATTTGGTGTTTCCCACCCTTGGCTTTTAACATCACGGTCATATTATAAGGCTTCCCGCTACTGGTAAGCTTACCGGTAATGTAAAGGGTACTGCCAATTTCGCGGTTCGATCCTTTTTCAAATCCATTGATCCGGTTTTCATCGAAAAACATTTTTAAGGCCATGCTTGCTTGATTACGGCCCATATTTTTCACTTCTTCCTTATCTAATAATTTTAAATCGATATAATCATCGAAATATTGGGCAATTTCTTCCGTATTAGCAGATTTGAACGCTTTAACCACCGCATCTGTATCGGCCTGTTGGGCCATTGATACCAAACTAAATGCCAATCCTATTAATAAAAATATCTTCTTCATGTGTCTTTAATTGATTCTGGTTACATCTAATTCGCCAAAAGTCATTTTGATTGGTTTCAAAATTTGTAATGGCTCATTTCATGTGTTTATTATTGATTTTTGTTACATGTAATTCGCCAATAGTCATTTTGATTGGTTTCAAAGTTTGTAATGGCTCATTTCATGTGTTTATTATTGATTTTGGTTACATGTAATTCGCCAAAAGTCATTTTGATTGGTTTCAAAATTTGTAATGGCTCATTTCATGTTATAGATTTCTACATTACTGTTACATAAAACATGCCAAATTCGATACATTAAACTTGTTTGGCTAAATTAGCAGAAAATTACAAGTAATTAATACAACCTTTAGAGATGAGCAAGAAAGTGATTTTAGCGATTATGGACGGATGGGGATTGGGTCAGATACCTAGCGCCGATGCAATTCAACAAGCACACCCGGCTTTTGTTAGTAGTTTATACAGTCAATACCCAAATACCACTTTGGTTACTTGTGGCGAAGAAGTGGGTTTGCCTGATGGGCAAATGGGTAATAGTGAAGTAGGTCACTTGAATTTAGGTGCTGGCAGAATAGTGTATCAAGAATTACAGCGCATAAATGTTGCCATACGTACTGGCGAACTTGCTTCCAATCAAGTGCTTTTGAATACAATTAGAAAAGCAAAAGACACAAAAAAACCTTTACACTTGCTGGGATTGTTAAGCGATGGTGGCGTGCATTCACATACCAGTCATTTAAAAGCCATCCTCCATGTTTGTAAGGCAGAAGGATTAACGGAAGTATATATCCATGCATTCACAGATGGCAGAGATACCGATCCGAAAAGTGGTTTGGGATATATTACCGATTTAGAGAATTTCTTAGCCAGTTCTGTTGGAAAAATTGCCACAGTAAGCGGCAGGTATTATGCCATGGATCGGGATAAACGTTGGGAAAGAGTCAAGCTGGCTTATGATACTTTAGTGAATGCAGGCGGACCAACAGCGAGCGATGCCATTGCAGCTGTTAAAAATTCTTATGCTGCAAATAAAACGGATGAATTCATTTTGCCTACCGTTATTGTTGGGGCCGACCAGCAACCGATTGCAAAAATTCAGTCCGGCGATACAGCCATCTGTTTTAATTTCAGAACAGATCGTTGTAGAGAAATTACAGAAGTACTCACGCAGAATGACCATACTGATTTTGGTATGCACAAACTAGATCTAACATACACCACCATGACGATGTATGATCATAAGTTTAAAAATGTCAGCGTAATTTTCGAAAATGATAATTTGTTCAATACCCTTGGTCAGGTTTTAGAAGCCAATGGCAAGAAACAAATCAGGATTGCTGAAACAGAGAAATATCCCCACGTTACTTTCTTTTTTAGTGGTGGAAGAGAAGATCCTTATACTGGCGAAAGCAGGATCATGGTACCTTCTCCGAAAGTGGCTACTTATGATTTACAACCAGAAATGAGTGCCATTGAAATTACCGATAAATTAATTCCCGAAATTGAAAACGAAACTGCCGATTTTATTTGCTTGAACTATGCAAATACAGATATGGTGGGACATACAGGCATATTCAGTGCTGCCATCACTGCAGCCCTAACTGTTGATGCATGTGTGAAGCGCGTAGTTACAGCCGCATTGGAACATGATTATACTGTATTCCTAACGGCCGACCATGGCAATGCCGATTTCATGATCAATCAAGACGGTTCACCTAATACAGCACATACTTTGAACCCAGTTCCATTCTTCATCATCGATAAAGTTTGGAGGGGAACTATAAAGCCTGGTAAATTAGGCGATTTAGCTCCCACTATTTTGAAGGTAATGGGACTAGAAATACCAAAAGAAATGACAGGAAACACACTCATATAAAAATATAACTATGAAAAAAGTCGGAATTGGATTACTAGTAATTCTATTGTTATTACAAGCATATCGCCCAGCAAAAAACGATTCCAATAAAATGGATAATGATATTTCTGTATCATACACGGTTCCTGATGATGTGAAACAGATCCTTGCTAAAGCGTGTAACGACTGCCACAGTAATAACACAACTTATCCTTGGTACAGTAATATACAACCAGTAAGATTTTGGTTAGATGATCATGTGAATGAAGGAAAAAGAAAGATGAACTTTAATGAATTTAAAACTTACAAAATTGCTCGTCAGTATAAAAAGTTAGACGAAGTGATTGAGCAGGTAAAAGAGGGCGATATGCCTTTGGAATCTTATACTTTGATTCATAAAAATGCTATTTTAACAGATACTGAAAAGCAAAAATTATATGATTGGTGCAATACAGTTAGATCTTCTATCAAAGCCCAATACCCACCCGACAGCTTGGTTTTACCAAAAAGAAAATAAATATGGAGATTACTTCTGCAAAATACAATATCTCATCAGCATTAGTTGAGCAATGCCCCAAACCCGACAGACCAGAATACGCTTTTATTGGCCGAAGTAATGTGGGTAAATCATCATTAATCAATTTGCTTACCAAGACTAAGAACTTGGCAAAAACTTCGGGCACACCGGGCAAGACTCAATTGATCAATCATTTTGATATTGAGAGTTCGAGTGGGGTACGTGGACCAAAAGTAAAATGGTTCTTGGTGGATCTTCCTGGTTATGGTTATGCAAAACGTTCTATTTCCGATAGGAATCGCTGGGAGCAAATGATCGACGGATTCTTGCGTAAAAGAGAGAACCTAATGCAAGTATTTGTATTGATCGATAGCAGACATAGTCCGCAAAAAAATGATTTAGAATTTGTAAATCAATTAGATCATTGGCAAGTGCCTTTTTCACTAGTTTTCACAAAATCAGATAAAGAAAAGCCCGGTGTTGTTGCTAGAAATGTGCAGGCATTTATGGATAAACTCAGAGAGACCTGGCAATTTCTTCCACGGCATTTTGTAACTAGTGCCGAAAAGAAAGAAGGCAGAGAAGAGATTTTGGAGTTATTACAGCAGATGAATAACAACTACTATACTTCCGAAAAATCTAAGGGTTAATATTACAGTTGAATCAGCAGGATCCAACAAACTATATTATAAAAGAAAAAATTAGTTACAGATCTTATCTGCACAACTGCTGCTGGCAAAGGCTTCTGGCTTGGCTTTGAATGCAAAACCCATTCCTAGAATATAACCCATTGCTTCTCGAAGTGCATCATTGCTTTTGAACTGTGGATTGGTGTTGATGTCGGCATGAACTTCCATTTCAATATGGTGTTCAATAAACAGATCACACAGTTCATAAGCCACTTCAATACTCTTTGCAACTTCTACCAACATCCTTTCTTTGATATGGTACTTGGTCTTAGTTTTTTCGTTGTGGATATACATGAATCCACCATTGTGCTCACGTAAAAAAACTATCACTGTTGCAAACTCAGTATCCTCGCCCTTGACCTGGCTATCAGTTCCGATACAAACTTTGAGTTTCACACGCTTTTCAGTCTCCTGAATAATTGCATCAGCAACAGCCTGTTTAATAGGTAAATTAATCTGCTCACCGTTAAATTTTCTCCAACGCATAAGTTTGGTGTTTTTGTAATTTACTGAATAATCTGCCCGAATCGTTGTGTCTGAAATGATCTTATTATTAACAGCTGGTGGAAAACCCAAATCCACAATCTGTCGCATTGGGGGTAATTCAACAAGCAATAATGTCATATTTTAAAGAATAGTACGGATATTGTTATACTGTAAAGCCTAATAAAAATCAATGAAAATACTCTTAACATACCTCAAACCTTATAGATGGCTGATCATTCTGGCACTAGCACTAGCAGGCATTAATCAGACCTTTTCGATGTTCGACCCGATGATCTTCGGAAAAATGTTTGATCAATTTGCTAGTCACCCTTGGACCAACGACGATGGTTCTGTCAGAGATGAGAGTGGTTATATACGCGGACTTGGTTTCATGTTATTCCTATTGGTGGGCACGGCCATGATCAGCAGAATTGCAAAAGCATTTCAGGATTATACCGTTAATGTAATCATCCAAAAATTTGGTGCAAAGATTTTCACTGATGGATTAAAACATTCGATGCGATTACCTTATCAGGAATTTGAAGATCAACGAAGTGGCGAAACCTTATCAATTCTTACAAAAGTTAGAAGCGATACTGAGAAGTTCATTGGATATGTGATCAATGTATTATTCGGAATTTTAGTGAGTGTGGTTTTCGTATCTATCTATGCAACGCGTTTGCATTGGTCAATTATGCCCATCTACATGGGTGGCGCAATTTTAATTGCCACTGTTACAAACCTTCTCAGTAAAAAAATAAAAATCATTCAAAAGAATATTGTTAAGGAAACAACTTCTCTTGCGGGCTCTACTACAGAAAGCTTACGCAATATTGAATTGGTGAAGAGTTTGGGATTAACAGACCAAGAAGTAAAAAGGTTAAATACCAATACTTATAAAATACTCGGACTAGAACTTCGGAAAGTAAAAAACATTCGTTCCCTGAGTTTTATTCAAGGCACCATGGTGAACTTTTTGCGTCAGATAATCACTTTTACTTTGATGTGGTTGATCTTTAGACATAAGCTAACAATGGGTCAATTAATTTCTCTACAATTCTATAGCTTCTATATTTTCGGACCACTTCAAGAGATCGGAAGCATCATCATTAGCTGGCGTGAAGCAGAAGCATCGATGAATAACTTTCACAACCTCATGTTGAAAAAAGTAGAACCAAAACCATTGGAGCCTACCATGGTAGGAATGATCGAAGAATTGGAATTCAAGAATATTGCATTTAAACATCAGACAGCACAGTTCAAAGCATTAGACGGAATTTCTTTTGATGTTAAAAGAGGCGAAACTATTGCTTTTGTTGGACCTTCTGGAGCCGGCAAGAGTACCTTGGTAAAACTTTTGGTAGGATTATATAGAACGCAGGATGGCACTATCTATTACAATGGGATAGATGGACATGCAATTGATTTTGATGAGCTTAGAAATCAGATTGGATTTGTAACTCAAGACACTCAATTATTTGCAGGAACTATTCGTGAAAACTTGGTATTCGTGTATCCAGAAGCAACTGATAAAGATGTGTTAGAAGCCTTACATAAAGCAAGTTGTGATAATTTATTATCTCGTGCAGAAAAAGGATTAGAAACTATGATTGGTGAGGGTGGACTAAAATTAAGTGGTGGAGAAAAGCAAAGATTATCTATTGCACGTGCACTACTGCGTCAGCCACATTTACTCATTTTTGATGAGGCCACATCTGCATTAGATAGTATCACAGAAGAAGAAATCACCAATACCATTCGCAGAATTTCTTCTGAGAAACAACAGATCACGGTAATGATTGCACACAGATTAAGTACCATTATGCATGCAGACAGGATCTACGTATTAGAAAAGGGGCAGGTGGTTGAAACAGGAAGTCACTATCAACTATTAGAAGAGAAAGGTCTGTACTACGCCATGTGGCGCCAACAGATCGGAGAGAGAAAAATATTTTCGCTGAGTTAATCAATAAAAAAAGCAGGACCTCGATCCTGCTTTTTTTATTTTTAGAATTTGCTTTTGATATACTCTATCATACCAGGATTTTCTAACCCTTCTATATCGCTCAATTGTAATTCAATTGCCTTATTACTCATTTGAACTTCTACCAATGAAATAATCAGAGAGGTTGCAAATGCAATTAAGCTGATCGCAAAGAAAATATTTGCTAGTAACATCTCATCTATATACACTAGGAATATGCAAAAAATACAGATGATAAAAGTAATAACACCAAGTGTCTGCATGTGTTTGATCAACTTCAATCGATAGCGAATGCTTTTGATTTGTGCATGTAAAGTATTATCGTTTGTATGATTTTCTACATACTTATCATGTAAACTTCTCACTCTATTAGATAATGCGAGAAATCGATTGGTGTAAGCCAACATTACCAAACTAATTGCTGGAAATAATAATGCAGGTGTATTAATTGAAATGTCCATGATTAAATTTAAGCTTTTGTTTTAAAACTCAGTGGCATATTGAGTTTTACGCTAAAATTACGGCCCATATTAAACACACCCATTCTTCCAGTAGCTGCATTTATTTCGGTGTATTTCAGGCGACTTAAATGGCTCTGATAAGCCACATCGGTCAAATTATTTATAGATACATAAATACTGAAGATTGTTTTCCCCTCATGAACAATATCTGTTCCGGTACCGAAATTTAAAAGGGTATAACCAGGCGTAACCGTTTCAGTATTGTAAGCCGTAAATACTCGGTTTTGTGCAGACACATTATCCAATTCCAATTTCAAATAACTATTGTGCAGATATTTATGTTGCTTATTAAAGTTTGCACGCAACACACTCAATAATCTAGGTGAAGGAATAAAGGGAAGTTTATTGGTTCCTTCGAAGCTTTGATTAAAATGCGCAGCAACTAAAGAAAAATTATTTTCGAAGTGAAGCCAATCAAATGGATGTGGATGTATATCTAATTTGGCTTCAAACCCATATAATGAAGCAGCGGCTTGTCTAAATTTAAAAGCAACTAAATCAGCACTTGGTTGATGCACAATCGAATCGCCTCCATTAACAGCACTTAGCTTACTATAAAAAATATAATTCTGAATATTGTTATAGAATGCACTGATAGCAAAACTAAGATGGTCTTCATTATATTCAAATCCGGCATCGATTTGATAAGCCGTTTCTGATTGTAAGTTTAGTTCCCCGTATTCATAACGATAAGTGCCTTCATGTGCCCCATTACTAGCTAACTCAGAAACACTAGGTGCCCGATAGCCCCTTGCGATATTGAGTTTAAAAGTAGTTGATTCATTTGCAGAATAACTCAATCCGATACTTCCACTAAGATTCGAATACGACCTAGTAAAATCTTCAAAACGACGACTCCCGTTCTCTATATATCCAAACCCATGGAGGGTTCTATAATCGGCTCTTAAGCCACCACTAACGGTTAAATTATCAAATGTTTTTTTCGTGTAAAAGAATCCACCAATATCAAACAAATTATAAGCCGGTATCAATACTTCTTTAGCTTGGTTTCGATTCTGTTGATACATTCCAGTTAACCCAAAAGAATTGATCCATCCATTTTTTTCGGTCAAATGATATTGTAAACTGTAATTGAAAGTTTTTAAATCGAAATATAAATCGGGCAGATCCGGTCTAGAGTCTTCCCCGAATTCTCTTCTTTTATTGTCTTGGTATCCTAGGTTGACAGTTGCTCTTCCACCGCCCACAACAAAATTATTATCACTAGCAATTTTGAAATGTGTTACTTGCTGGTAAGGTGTACAAAGCAGTCTGCTATTCAGTTCTGCTTCGGTTGCAATATGTTCACGTGGGGTTTCAGGGTATACTAAAAATTGTCCGGTTATTGAGTCCCTTGCACCTTCTATCACACCAATATGCTGGTTGAAATTGCTGATAATGATATGGCTATAACCCCATGATTTATTGATTCCAAAATAACCCCCGAAATTTCTTTCATTATACCTGCTATTAAATACTTTACCGTCATAGGCATTTTGGTAATCGCCTGCATTTTTATATGTGCCATAAGCATTCCAATTGAAGCCATTTTTTAAATGACCCGCGATATTTGCATTGGTACCATACAACCCATTATTTCCGTTATAAGTACCCATAAGATTCCCACTAACAGTTTCTCTTTGAACAGGCACATTGGTTATTAAATGCACCACCCCAGCCATTGCATCACTACCATAGAATAAAGAAGCTGGACCTTTTAAAAGTTCTACTTTTTGAATACTATATTCATCCACTTCAATACCATGTTCGTCGCCCCATTGCTGGCCTTCCTGACGTACTCCATCATGCACAGTTACTACCCGATTATATCCGAGGCCGCGGATAACAGGTTTACTAATTGCCGGACCAGTTCCCATACTCGCAACTCCTGGAACCAATTTGCTGATCGCATCAATAATATTATTGGAAGAAGATTGAAAAAGATCTGATCGCTTTAGAATGGAAATAGGTTGAGAAGATAGTTTTGTTCTTGTAGCCGATGCTACACCCGTAACAGTAACTTCTTCATGTTCAACCACAGTTTCTGTCATGCTAAAATTCTTGATCGTCCTTCCGTTGATATCAATATTCTGGATAATCGTCGCAAATCCTTGATAGGAAATTTCAACCAGGTATTTTCCGGATGGAATAGAGGGACTTGTAAATACCCCATTCGAATCAGTAATAGCGCCGGTTTTAGCTTCGTGAAAATAGATGGAAGCACCTGCTAAAGCGACTCCTGTTTTTTGATCTATAATCTTTCCTGACAGGATGGATTTATTGTTGCCAATTTGGGTATTTGATTTACCAGTAGCAGCAGGCTGTTGTGATTTTGCAACACCCAATAGGGCAATAAAACCTATGCATATCTGATAAAAAAATTGGCGCATGATGACACTTTATAACTACCGGTTTTAATAAAACGGCAGTTCGGGCTGTTTCAAAACTGAAATAAGAGTTGCAAATATAGGATAGGGCTTCAGAATCCACTGTTGGTTTAACGTTTTTAACGAATCGCTTTTTTCTTAGATTTTTTATTCGGAATTCTGCTGATGGGGTGTCTAATGAAAGCGAATTTGGCTTAAAATCGATCTTTTTTGAACATTTTCAACAATAAATCCGCCCTAACATGCAGCAATTAAAGGCATTTTATGTCTATATTTAGGGGAACATAAATTCCCCTCATGACCGAACAGGCAATTATCGCGGGATGTTTACACAATGACGTTGCAGCACAACGGGAGTTGTATAACAGATATAGTCCGAAGATGCTTAGTGTATGTTACCGTTTCGCACAAAATCGCGAAGATGGTGAGGATATGCTACAAGAAGGATTTATCAAGGTATTTACCCAGGTACATACTTTTCAAAATAAAGGTGCTTTTGAAGGATGGATAAGAAGGATCGTTGTGCATACTTGTATCAATTTTTTGAAGAAGCATAAGAAATTCAATGAAAGCGTTGATTTAGATTATGCCCACTATTTACAGGTAAAGGAAGAAACCGTTCCATCTATCATGCAGGCACGA
>CAIJLK010000199.1 GCA_903821465.1 uncultured Bacteroidota bacterium
AATTGGGTAGAAAACGACGCTTGGTCTTGATGTTTGAGTGAGAAACACTATTACCAGTTTGTGGCTTTTTACCTGTAACCTGACATACTCTTGCCATGACTCTTATTTTTTCGGGACGGCAAAGGTAAGGAAATGCTCCATATTACCAATGACTATTCCCTTTTTTTTATTTAATTTTTACACATAACGGGGGGAAATCCTTTTGGGAACCGCTTCTGCAACTGTTTTTCCACAATTGAAACGCGAAATTAGGTCAAATAACCCGTATTAGCTATACAATTCGCCTCTCAATTCCTTAACACGCGCATCTTCCATGTATTCGTCAAATGTCATTAAGCGATCAATTATACCCTTGGGTGTTAATTCAATGATTCGTGTTGCCACTGTTTGCAGGAATGTATGGTCATGTGAAGTAATCAATACCACGCCTGAAAAGGTCTGACAACCCTCGTTAAAGCTCTGAATACTTTCTAGGTCTAAGTGGTTGGTCGGCTGATCTAGGATCACTACATTCGGATTCTGCAGCATCATACGGCTAACCATACAACGCACTTTCTCTCCCCCACTTAATACAGTGGTTTTTTTAGCGATATCATCCCCGCTAAATAGCATCTTCCCAAAAAAACCACGGATAAATGGTTCATCTGCATCCGTAACATGGGCTGGTACATATTGTCTTAACCAATCCATCAAGCTTAGGCCATTGGTAAAAAACTCATTGTTTTCAACTGGCAGATAGGCTTTTGTAATTGTGGTACCCCATTCATATTTACCAGATTCAGGTTCTTGTATACCATTAATAGTTTCAAAAAAGCTCGTTACTGCTAATGGATCCTTACTCAAGAAAGCAACTTTTTCGCCTTTATTAATACTGAAAATTACTTTATCGTATAATTTTCTTCCATTAACCGATTTACTCAGATTCTCCACGTTTAAGATCTGGTTACCAACTTCTCGCAATGGCTGAAAGATAATACCCGGATACTTTCTGTTCGATGGCTCAATTTCTTCAATGGTTAATTTTTCTAAGGCCTTTTTACGAGAAGTTGCCTGCTTACTCTTTGATGCGTTCGCAGAGAAACGTGCAATAAAGTCGATCAAAGCCTGACGCTTTTCTTCGTTCTTTTTATTCTTATCGTTTATCTGGCGGCTCATTAATTGAGAAGACTCATACCAGAAAGTATAGTTACCGGTAAAGACCTTTATTTTGCTGCGATCAACATCGGCAACATGGGTGCAAATAGTATCTAAGAAGTGACGATCGTGACTCACAACCAAAACGATATTCTCATAATCGGCTAAGAAGTTTTCTAACCATCCGATGGTTTCAATATCCAATCCGTTGGTAGGTTCATCTAATAATAAGATATCAGGATTTCCAAATAATGCTTGTGCTAATAATACCCTCACTTTGAAGTTGCTTGGGATATCTTTCATCAAGCTTTGTTGCAAATTTTCAGTTACACCTAAACTGCTTAAAAGCGTACCAGCATTGCTTTCTGCTTCATAGCCACCCATCTCACCAAAATCAGCTTCTAACTCACCTGCTTTCATTCCATCCTCTTCTGTGAAGTCTTCTTTCGCATAAATAGCATCACGCTCATGCATCACATCCCACAAATGTTTGTGGCCCATCAAAACGGTATTCAAAACGGTACAATCGTCAAACTCAAATTGATTCTGTTTCAAGAACGACATACGTTCTCCTTTTGAAATCTCTACAACTCCTTTATTGGGTTCGATCTCCCCACTTAATATTTTTAAAAAAGTAGATTTACCAGCACCATTGGCACCAATAACACCATAACAATTTCCTTTTTGAAAACTGATATTTACTTCATCAAACAATACCCGCTTACCATAAGCCAGGGTGACATTTCTTGCACTAATCATTGATTGTAACTATTTTTCAGGCGGCAAAAGTAAGCTTTCAAGCCGGAATTTGATTTTTGAAT
>CAIJLK010000200.1 GCA_903821465.1 uncultured Bacteroidota bacterium
ATTCGAATTATCCTTTTATGTTTTTACAAATTAATTCAGCTTTCTAATTAATTTAATTTAATTAAATTTTATTTTAATTTGTTATTTTTCATTGTTTTCCATTGAAATCCCAAAAACCGGTTTCAGTGAACCCGATTTTTTTTCCGCAAAACACAAAAAATAATTTTGCCATCTGCCCCATTATTGTAATTTAGTGGAAGAATTTAATGGGTTAGTAAGTAAGAAGGGTCAGCAGCGATGTTGACCCTTTTACATTCAAAACCCTCCTAATTAAAACCTTTTTACTCCTCTTTTTTTGAACCGTTTTCTTTCTGATTTTTACAGAACAGTCCACTTATCTTTATAGTAATGAGTAAGATTAAAAAAGCATTTTTTTGTAGTAATTGTGGCTATGAATCTGCAAAATGGATTGGTAAATGTCCGGCATGTTCTGAGTGGAATACTTTTGTAGAGGAAATAATCGACAAAGGATCAGAAAAAGAAGATAACTGGAATGGCTACCATTCTGAAAAAAGAGTTGCCAAAACAATTGCGCTCAATGAAGTTATTACCCAAGAAGAAAAAAGGATCGATAGTAACGATGCCGAATTGAATCGAGTTTTGGGTGGAGGAATTGTTCAAGGAAGCATTGTACTCGTTGCAGGTGAACCTGGTATCGGCAAAAGTACTTTGTTCCTTCAGATTGGTTTAATGATGCAACAACTTTCTGTTTTATACATTTCTGGAGAAGAAAGCGAACAACAGATAAAAATGCGAGCTGATCGTTTAAAGATCTCCAACGAAAAGTTTTACCTGCTCACAGAAACTTCTACTCAAACTATTTTTCAAGAGATAAAAAAACTGAAACCACAATTGGTGATAATTGATTCAATTCAAACTTTGCAATCTAACTTGATCGACTCATCTGCGGGTTCAGTTTCTCAAATCAGAGAATGCGCTGGAGAATTTCAACGCTTTGCAAAAGAAACCGGCACACCAGTTTTTTTAATTGGCCATATTACTAAAGATGGATCAATAGCCGGACCAAAAGTATTAGAACATTTAGTAGATACTGTTTTACAATTTGAAGGTGATCGTCACTACGCATATCGCATTTTAAGAACACAAAAAAATAGATTCGGAAGTACTTCAGAATTGGGGATCTATGAAATGACTGGAGAAGGAATGCGCATTGTTTCAAACCCTTCAGAAATTTTAATCGCACAAAGAGAAGAACAATTAAGTGGTAGCGCCATTGCTGCAACTCTTGAAGGTTTGAGACCCTTGCTCATAGAGGTTCAAGCCCTTGTTACACAAAGCGTGTACGGTACACCTCAACGAACTGTTACAGGATTTGATCTAAGAAGATTGCAATTATTATTAGCCGTGCTTGAAAAAAGAGGCGGATTTCAATTTGGCACTAAAGATGTATTTGTAAATATTGCCGGGGGTATTAAAGTAGAAGATCCATCGATCGATCTTGCGGTGATCTGTGCACTGCTCTCCTCTTATGAAGATGTTCCTTTACCAAATCATATTTGTTTTGCTGGCGAAGTTGGTTTGAATGGAGAAATCAGAGCAGTGAATAGAATTGAACAACGTATTGCTGAAGCAGAAAAATTAGGCTTCGAAAAAATTATTGTTTCTAAATACAATAAGAAAAGTTTCGATCCGAAGAGTTATCAAATTCAAGTCATTGCTTTATCAAAAGTGGATGAAGTATACCAACAATTATTTTAGTTGCTTGCATTGTAGCATCGCCACTATTATATTAGCAGATGCTTTTACATTGTAGAAATACTATTCATGATTTTTCAAGATTGTTATTTCCTCACTACTGCTCTGGATGCGGAAATGACCTGAAGGATCGGGATGCAGTAATCTGCTATCGTTGTATGTCAGAACTTCCTTCAACAAATTTTTTTTCTACCCCTAATAATCCAGTTGAAAAATCATTTTATGGTCGCTTGCATCTAGAAGCAGCAGGGGCAAGCTATTACTTTACAAAGGATTCTCTTTTACAAGTACTAATTGCTGAATTGAAATACAAACAAAATATTTCAGTGGGATTGTTTCTGGGAAGAATGATGGGATATCAATTAATGCTATCAAAAAGATTTTCTTCAGTCGACTATATCATACCAATGCCCTTGCATCCAAAAAAATTAAAATTAAGAGGCTATAATCAAGCAAGTATTATTGCAAGTGGGATTCAATCAATATGGAATAAACCAATCATTGAGAACGCTATTGAAAGAACAGTTTTTTCAAAGAGTCAAACTAAACAAGATCGATTACACCGTTGGGAAAATATGGAGGGGATTTTTGCCCTGAAAAATCAGTCCAAAATCACCCATAAACACCTACTCTTGGTCGACGATGTTACCACCACCGGAGCCAGCATCGAGGCAGTTGGCTCAGTTTTACAGGCCCTCGAAGGGGTAAAATTGAGCGTGGCTACAGCAGCATATACCGTCTAACCCTAATTATTTACCTTTTTCGAAAGCCTTTTATCATAATTTAAGCAACCATTTCTTGCATTAATCGTTACTTGTATTTAAATCACAAAGCCAAGAACATGAAATATTTTTTAAGCATTGCAGTCATATCGATCATGAGTGCTTTTACGCTGATAGGCGGAAACCCAAGTATCCATAGCTTTAAAGTGAAGGGTATCGACGGAGGCACAATTGATTTTGCCAAATTCAAGGGTAAAAAGATTTTAGTAGTTAACACTGCTTCAAAATGTGGCTATACTCCACAATACGAAGCACTTCAAAAAGTTGCCGATCAATACAAAGACAAACTGGTGATCGTTGGCTTTCCTGCTAATAATTTTGGTGCTCAGGAACCTGGCACAGATGGTGAAATTGTAGCATTCTGTAAAAAGAACTACGGCGTTACATTTCCACTTGCCAGCAAGGTCAGCGTTAAAGGCGATGATACTGCCCCTATCTACAAATGGCTCACCAGTAAAGCAGAAAACGGTGTCTTAGACGCTAGCATTGCCTGGAATTTCAACAAATTCCTCTTAGATGAAAACGGAAAAATGATTGCTTACTTCCCTAGTAGTGTTACACCGGATAGTGAAGCGATCACCAAATACCTAAAATAATTATTGCTGCATACCCCACTGTATAAAAGAAGTTGTCCATACCAGACAGCTTCTTTTATTTTGTACCTGTTCCCAACTTTCTAGAGATTCGCAAAAGAAGAAAAGTAGATGTTATTTAAAGACGTAATTGGTCAGCCTACCGTAAAACAACACCTTTCAGAAATGGTGGAACAAAACAGGCTGAGTCATGCTTTGCTCTTTCTAGGAAAAGAAGGCTCTGGCGCTTTACCCCTAGCCCTCGCTTTTGCGCAGTATGTAGTAAGCTTACCAACTCCTGCGCCTGTTGTGGAAGATCTATTTGGAGGAATGACTGCTCTGGAACCTAAACCAGCATTTATTCATCCAAACGATATTGCCTCAGAAGCACCCTTTCAGCGTGCAGAACAATTGATTCATCCCGATTTACATTTTACTTTTCCAGTCATCCCAAAGAAGTCGGGCGATAAACCCGTTAGTTCAGATTATATCAATGATTGGCGCGAGTTCATCAAACTATACCCATACGGTAATATTTATGATTGGCTTCAATTTATTGGTGCCGAAAACAAACAGGGAAATATTACTTCTGACGAATGTAATCAGATCATCCATAAACTCAGCTTGAAAAGCTTCGAGAGTAACTATAAAGTACTCGTGCTTTGGATGCCTGAATACCTCAGAAAAGAAGGCAATATCCTATTAAAACTCATTGAAGAGCCCCCGGTTAATACCCTTTTTATTTTAGTAGCCGAAAACGAAGAGCAGATACTTCCCACTATTTTAAGTCGCTGCCAACTGGTTAAGATCCCAGCTTTGGAGGACAAAGAAATTGAAGAAGCGCTGATTCAGAGGGCAAATGCCAGTGGAGATAAAGCTGCTCAGATTGCAGCGATTTGCAGTGGAAACTATCGCGAAGCACTGCAGCTTCTGCAAAATGCCGATGAAGACTGGCAAAGTCTTTTGCGTGAATGGCTCAATGCTACTCTTAAAGGCGGACCCGTTGCACAGATCAAATTTGTTGAAGAAGTTGCCAAACTAGGTCGCGAGAAGCAAAAGCAGTTCTTGCGCTATTTCAACCACTTGCTTGGTCAGAGTATTCGAATTAAAATACTGGGGGCCGACTTTGCCCAGCTTCCCGAGAAGGAGAAGGACTTTGCCATAAGACTCAATAAAATTGCTTCAGTTAGTCAGCAGCAAGCCATTATTGAAGAATTAGACCGCTGCTCCTACTATATCGAACGCAATGCTAATGCCAAAATGCTATTTCAGGCACTGACAATTAAACTCTATCACATCATTCAGAACAAAACCCTAATTTTGATGAGCTAGGGTTTTTGTGTGGCATACTAACACCCTAAGTTGGGAACGTGTGGACTGATGAAAAGAATTTCATTAATTATTGACTCTGTTATCTTTTAGAATATGGGATGTGGATCATGTGGAACAGGCACCCCAAATGGGTGTAAAAGCAATGGCGGGTGCAGCACAGGTGGCTGTAATCGCTTAAATGTGCACGATTGGTTATTGAACCTACCTTTCAGCGACCCTGAAAGCAGCTGCAAAATCGTTGAGATTTCTTTCAAGCAAGGAAGTCGCAAAGAATTCTATCGCAATACCACTTCACAATATTTCGACAAGGGCGATTATGTTACTGTTGAAGGCGTTGGTGGATATGATGTAGGTGAAGTAAGCTGCACTGGTGAACTAGTGCGTATTCAAATGAAGAAAAAAGGCGTAGACGAATTCAGCGCCGAAACTAAAAAGATTTTACGCCGTAGCTCAGAACGCGATATCGAAACTTTTCATATCAGCAAGAGTCGCGAAATGAATATCCTAGCTCGTAGCCGAGCTATTGCGCGCGATTTGAAGCTTCAGATGAAACTCTCTGAAATTGAAATTCAGGCCGATGGTAAAAAAGGAACTTTCTTTTATACTGCTGATGACAGGGTTGACTTCCGCGAAATGATCAAAATGTTTGCTAGCGATTTCAAACTCAAAGTTGAAATGCGTCAGATAGGGATCCGTCAGGAAGCTGCTAAAGTGGGAGGCATTGGAAGTTGTGGCCGTGAACTTTGCTGCAGTACCTGGCTGAACGATTTTAAAAGCGTGAACACTACCGCTGCCAGATATCAAAACCTTTCAATCAATCAGACCAAATTAAGTGGCCAATGCGGCAGATTGAAATGTTGCCTGAACTTCGAGTTAGACACTTATCTTGATGCATTACAACAGTTCCCTGATTATGCTGATACACTAGACACTGTAATGGGAACAGCTCAATTGATCAAGAAGGACATCTTCAAAAATTTGATGTGGTATATTCTACCAAATAATAACAAACACTATCCACTGACCATTCAGCGCGTGAAAGAAATTAAACGCTTAAATCAGGCTGGAACAAGGGTAGATGAGTTACAAGCCGTTGAAGTAATTAGTGGCAAGGCAAAAGATGTTGAACCAGCTTTTGTTGATGTAGTGGGACAAATTAGTTTGAAGAGTTTAGAAAGAAATGATAAGCGTCGCAGAGATCAAGAAAGAAGCAACGATAGAAGAAATGATCCACGCGATTCACGCGGTCCACAACAAGGACAAGGAAATCAAAACCGCGCGCCACAACAAGGAAATAGTAATCAAAGCCGTGGACCACAGCAACAAAATCGTGGACCGCAACAGGGAAATCAAAACCGCGGACCACAACAAGGAAATAGTAATCAAAGCCGTGGACCACAGCAACAAAGGCCTCAGGGACCACGTCCGCCACAACAACAAGGACCTCAAAATCCACCACCACCAAAACCAGAAAACGAATAAATATTATAATGCCTCTGAAATTTCAGAGGCATTTGTATTTCTTAACTCTTATCTCTTCACTTCTTCTTCCACTCTTCACTCTTCACTCTTCACTTTTCACTTTTATCTTTTATCTCTTCACTTCTTCTTCACTCTTCACTCTTCACTTTTATCTTTTCACTTTTATCTTTTATCTTTTATCTCTTCACTTCTTTTCCATTTCCTTCGAGGTAAACTCCATCAATGTCTTAATGTGATTGGGAGATAAGTCGAACTTTAATCCAGCAGCTTTATACAATTCGGGTAGGGTTTTTGTTCCTCCTAAACTTAGTGCACTAATATAATTTTCTAATGCCTGTTTTGGATTCTCTTGATACTGCATCCACATACCAATCGCACCTAATTGTGCAATGCCATATTCGATATAATAGAAAGGCACTTCAAACAGGTGTAACTGTCGCTGCCAGCCAATTTCACGGTAAGCCTCTAAACCAGTATAGTCGATACTATTAGTTGAAAATTCTTTTAAAATTTCCATCCAAGTTGTTGTTCTTTCTTCGATACTATGGTTAGGATTTTCATACACCCAGTGTTGGAATTTATCGATAATGGCAATCCATGGGAAAATGGTAATGGTTCTTTCTAACTGATGTTCTTTGGCACGAATCAGATCTTCTTCTTTATCGAAGAAAGCTGACCAGTGATTCATACTAAATAATTCCATCGACATGCTCGCTACTTCTGCAATTTCCATCGGATATTCTTTGAATGCACTGAGTTCTAATTCATGTGCTAAAAAAGAATGGATGGCATGACCACCCTCATGCACCATCGTAGTTACATCGCTCATTTGCCCGGCAGCATTCATAAAAATAAATGGCGCACCACTTTCGGTAAGCGGACAATTATATCCCCCTGGAGCCTTGCCTTTTCTGCTTTCTAAATCAAAGTGTTTCAACTCATGCATCTTACGCAAACAGTCAGCAAAAAAAGGATTCATTTCTGCAAAACATGTTACGGATTTTTCGTACAGATCATTGCCATCGGTAAATGGCTTCAATGGTTTTATTCCCGCAGGTTCAGCTTCTGTATCCCATGGAAATAAAGTTTCTAAACCAAGCTTAACTTTCTTCTTTGCATAAATTTTTTCGATGAGTGGAAGCACATGTAATTTAACTGCTTCATGAAATTGAAAGCAATCTTCTTTAGTGTAATCGAATCTTCCTAACTCCACAAATTTGTAATCGCGATAATTTGCAAATCCTGCATTCTTTGCAACTTCATCTCTTTTTTTAATGAGCGATGAATACAGATCGTGCATGGCTTGTTTGTCTTGCAAACGACGCTCCTGAATTTTGCGATATACCTGCTCTCTCAACGACCTGTCTTCACTTTCCAAAAATTTAGCAGCTTGTTGCAGCGTATATTCCTGTCCATTCACCTCAACCGTCATTTTACCAGCAATAGCACCATATTGTTGCTGCATCACACTCAGCTCTGCTTGCAATGGAATATTGGCTTCTCTAAACAGTTCAATACTCTTTTTTACAGAACGTAAATAAGTAAAATATTTTCCTTTCTCTAGTTCTTGTGTAAAAGGGGAATTGATGAGTTTCTTATTTAATAGATCGGCATAGGGTTGTAACTTGGGTTGGATCTCCATGCAGAAATAGGTAAATGCATCTTCTAAAGACGCGTCTGTAGTATCGCAGGTCATTTTGATCTGACGCCAACAAGCATCTTCACTCACAATTGCTTCCGCCTCACTCATATCTTTCAGCCATTGCTCCAGATCTGATCTAGATTCGATGGTACGATCCAATAGATTTTTAAAGAAGGGCTCTAGGTTTTCCCAATCAGTAACGGTAAAATCTGCCGGCATAAAATGTCGGACTAGTTTTTTAATATCTGCACTCAAGGCCATGTTTGTAATTTTGAATAGCAAATTTAGTGTAATCGAGGTGCAGATGAAGGGATAATGCTATTTTTACAAACTTTATCAAATTTCTAGGGGTGTCAGACATTATACATTTATTACCAGACAATATAGCCAACCAGATAGCGGCGGGTGAGGTAATTCAAAGACCAGCAAGTGCTGTTAAGGAATTATTAGAAAATGCCGTTGATGCTGGAGCCACCACCATAAAATTGCTGATTACAGATGCTGGCAAAGCCTTGGTTCAGGTGATTGATGATGGGATGGGTATGAGCGAAACAGATGCAAGGATGGCTTTTGAGCGCCATGCAACCAGTAAAATCAGCAATATTGAAGACCTGTTTAGGATCAAAACCATGGGATTCCGTGGTGAGGCATTGGCGTCGATTGCTGCGGTTGCGCAGGTGGAAGTAAAAACCAGAAAAGCAGCAGAACCACTTGGAACATTTATTGAAATAGAGAATAGTCAGGTTATTAAACAAGAGCCCTGCGCCTTTCAAACTGGCACTAGTATTAGTATGAAGAATTTGTTCTTCAATGTTCCAGCCCGAAGAAATTTTCTAAAAAGTAATGCTGCAGAAATGCGACATATCGTGGAAGAATTTATTCGCGTGGCAATGGCATTTCCTACTGTGTTTTTCTCATTGACTAGTAACGGACAAGAAGTATTTCATTTAGATGCAGGTTCCTTAAAACAACGCATTGTTCAGATCCTTGGTTCGCAGTACAATGCGAAACTTGTGAGTGTAAATGAAGAGACTGATTATTTAAATATCTACGGATTCGTTGGCAAACCAGAAACGGCACGCAAGACAAGAGGTGATCAGTATTTCTTTGTCAACAATCGTTTTATTAAAAGCGCTTACCTGAATCATGCAGTGAATAGTGCATTCGATGAAATGATCGCGAAAGATAGTTTTCCTAGTTATGTCTTGTATATCGACTTAGATCCTTCTGTTGTTGATATTAATGTGCATCCTACCAAACAGGAAATTAAATTCGAGGACGAAAAAATTATTTATGCCTTTGTGCAAGCTGCAGTAAAACATGCACTAGCACAATTTAGCATTGCCCCATCGCTCGACTTTACATTGAATGCCGATATACAAAGTTTAGATGCAGTGAGTAAACCTTTCACTACCGATAAAAGAGATGCAGCATCTGGCTCGAATCTTTTTAAAACATTTACACAGAGTAATCAAGCACATTTTATTGAAGCAACCGACAAGAGCGAGTTGAAAACTTGGAAGAGCTTTTATGAAAGTTCGGGTATGTCGGCCGTTGATCAATTAACAACCGATAACAATCAACAACAGTTACATAACGATCAATTTAATAAGAAACAATTACGCGTTTTACCTGACACTACATTATTGCAGTTGCATAATACCTATATCATTGCTTCCACAAATAGTGGATTCATCTTGCTGCATCAACAATTGGCTCATGAGCGGGTATTGTATGAACGATATAGTATGGCAGGCCATGGTCAGCAAATGGCCACCCAACAAAGTCTCTTTCCAGTTGAATTAGAAATGGCTAGTGCGGATGCTGCTTTACTGAAAGACCTATTACCCGACCTGCTTACTATTGGCTACCAGGTTGAATCAAAAAGCGATCAGACATTTGTGATACAAGGCATTCCAGCTGATATTCTTCCAGGAAATGAAAAACACGCTATTGAATTATTGATCGAACAATTCAAACATTTTAGCAGTGATATTAAATTTAGTAAACGCGAAAAATTAGTGCGTTGCATGTCTCGTCAACAAGCAATAAAAGCCGGACAGCAATTAACACAAAAAGAAATGTTAGCACTGATTGAAGATTTGTTTACTTGTGGAAGTCCGAATGTCACACCTACGGGAAGTCCCACTTACTTGGAATTCAAAGAAGACTATTTAGATCGAATGTTTGGAAGATAATTATTGGTTCTCCATCACATTCATTAAAAATTTCTCTACTGCCCTTCTAATGCCAGTGCTATTGCCTGTATAATTGCTTACTAATACAGAGAAGGTTAACTCATGACCTGACTTAGTAATTAAGAAACCACTCAGAGCTACATTATTACTTAGGGATCCGGTTTTTGCATAAATTTTCCCAGAACCATTTTTATAATAATTGCCCAGTGTGCCAGAACCGCCTGAAGCAAAAATATTGCTGATGCGACTCCATGCAAACTCTTCTTTCATTTTATTCAAGATCGCTACAAAGTCCTCCGGAGTAAATAAATTATACCTACTCAATCCACTACCATCAACCCATTTTGGTTTTTGAGGAAGAAAACTAAAAGTTGTTTTCAAAAGCGAGTCGATCAGTTTGGAAGTTGACATTTCAGCCAACAATTCATTGCTCACCATCATCAGACTTTGTTCAGCAAAAAAGTTATCACTTCGATGCATCATGATCTTGAGCATACTATCAGTTGGCTGTGTATATATTTTTACAACATCGGGATAACGATCAATTTTAAAATGAACAGGGGTGACTGTATTTTTCAAAGTGTCTTGCAAGAGATTAATCAGTAATTCCTGATCACCCGTATAAAAGGGAATGTCTTCTCCTCCAAATTTTTTGGCAGATGGTACGGCACGGAATTTATTGGCACCAATCTCACGTTTAATATCATATTGCCCATTATTGATACTCGCTCCATTATCTAACAGTTTCTGAAAATAGATCGGCGAAGTGGTTGGTTGATTAAATTTATTGAAGTGAACCACATTGCCATAAATCGGCATGATGCTTCGCTGTGCCATATAATCACTTTCATAATCGTCCCATGACCAGCCCATTCCCCATCCTTTTGATTTCCAATTATCGTCTGTCAACAAAATCGTTTTCTGTTTTTTCAAAAAATCATAGGCGGGCTGATTCTTAAAATCGGAATGCAGGAAAGTAGGGTCGCCATTGGCTTCCACTTCAATAGTTCCATTACCCTTATCTACATATCTTAAACCCAATAAACTATCCCCCAAAAATTTCATGGCAGTATAGCAGGTAACAATTTTTGTATTACTCGCAGGGATAAAATATTTATCGCCCTGATAATTATAGAGAAATTTTTTGTTGGAAGCCTCATACACAGCAAACCCAATATGCGCTCCATTTAGGTCGGGTGTAGCAAGGAGTGTATCCTGATTTGCAGCAGCATTAAAACTATTCGAGGTTTGAATTTTATGTTGTGTTTGACAGGATAGCAATACAATAGATATTGCCAATCCAGAAAATAAAAGTCTACGATTCATAGATTATAATTAGCCACCCGAAGCTAATGAATGATTCTTAATTAACTGCGTTCAACAGCTCTGAACCAGCGTTCTGGGATATCATTGTTAGAAGCGATCATATAATCGAACTGACTACAAGCGATGAACTTACCTTCTGGCATTTGCATCCACCAGCGGCCCGTACGCTTGCTTTGAAGAAAAACAGTTTCTACTTCAGCGAAAGCCATTGTGAATTCATTGAATTCAGATCTATTATCTAGTTCTGCTTCTTGTTTGCCTTTATAAATGCCATCCATATAATACCAAAGCATATGGGAAATTTGCTTTGCGGTAAGTGCATATTCGTCTTGCTCAGCAATATATCCATAGATCCCAACCGTATCACAATTATTACTCATTCCAGCATATTGCATCAGGGTACAAGCTTCTTCTCCATTAAATCCATTCGGTGTTAATCTATTAGCAGGAGCATGTGCGTGTTGAATGGCGGCTATATCGAAGCTGAATAATTCACTATTGCGAATAGCTGGTTCCATTTCTTCTATACGCTCTTTTACTTTCCCTACTCGATAACATTCAAAGCCAAGCTTATCAATGGTCTCGAGCATCTCTGGATGCATAAAATAACTTTGAAATCCGATATGGCTATAGTGTTTTAAATAGTTGGGAATACCGGTTAGCATTTCTACCAAGAAATTATCGGCAGGCAAATCACTTTCCATATCCAGATCTATCCTTGCATCAATGCAAGCAACATCAATGATTCTATTTTTAGAACCATAAGCATTGTATTGAGCAGTAGTAATATCATGGGTGCCTCCCAAGATCAAAACTCTTTTTTTCAGATCCAAAAGTTCCGTAACAACCGATCTCAATGCTGCGTAAGTATCTTCTAGGGTTGCACCACATTTCACATTCCCAATATCAGCAACAGAAACATGTGTATGCCAATGAAATAATTTATAATATTCAGCACGTATAGCGTCTGGTGCAGCAGTACTAGTTAAATTAATTCCTGCACCGCGCATTTCTCCGCATCCTACGATAACAAAATCTGCGTTGCTTATATCGGGGAATTCGTCTTCGTAAACAGCAATATGTTTACCTAATTGATTGTCTTTAAAGCCCTCATCATTTGAAATTTGAGCAATATTAACAGGATCCAAAAAATCTATAATTGATTCAAGTTGAATAGACATAGCAGCTATTTAAAACTCTTCAAACGTTTTATATAGGCGAATATTGTATCTAATACCCGTTTATAAGGTGTATTTATAGCCAACGCCTCTTACAGAATGAAAATGTTTGGGATTGCGACTATCGGGTTCAAAATATTTACGAAAGCTCAATATGAAATTATCGATTGTTCTTGTTGTAGGATAAACGTTATAGCCCCAAACCACCTGAAGGATTTTTTCTCGTGTAACTACTTCTCCCTTGTTTTCAATTAAAAGTTTCAGCAGCATCACTTCTTTTTTGCTCAGTGGAAAATGCTGCCCATTCCAATTAGTAGCTTCCTGTGCTTTAAAGTCGATCTTATTATTACCAAACTCAAATAGGTCGCCCAAACTTTCTTTTACTGTAATCTTTTTATTTTTTTGAATCAGCTTCGAAACACGAAGCAGGAGTTCTTCCAAATTAAATGGCTTAGTCAAATAATCATCTGCTCCTTTTTTTAATCCTAAAACTCGATCAGCGCTAGAATTCTTAGCACTTAAAATAAGTATCGGCACTTCATTTGCATTTACGCGAACAGTTTCTGTGATGCTGATCCCGTCGATGCCGGGAAGCATGATATCTAAAATAATTAGGTCGAAATATTCATTTTCAATTGCTTTTAAAGCAGCGTTACCGTCATAAGCCGAAGTAATGGAATAGCCTTCCATTTCAAGGTTTAGTTTCAGTGCTTCGTGGAGATTTTCTTCGTCTTCAACTAACAGAATATTTGCGATCGATTCCTTCATGTTTTGAAAATTACATTAAAAATACTTCCCTGGGGCTGATTATTAGCCACAAAAATACGGGCATTATGACCTTCCGAAATTTTTTTGCATAGGTATAAGCCAAGGCCTGTACCCTTTGTCTTTCGGGTATTCTCTTCCCCAACGCGATAAAATTTTTCGAAAATTTTCTTTTTCTCATCATCAGCAAGCCCTTCTCCTAAATCAGCAACAGAAAATTCGATCTGATTATTATTTTGATGCAATGAAACAGTGATGGGTGTTTCTTTAGCGGCATATTTATTAGCGTTATCGATCAAATTATTGACCAGCATCTGTAATAAAAGTGGTTCGCCAATTGTATAGATTGATTCGCCTATTTTCTCAATAATTTGTCTTGATGGAAATCTTGTTTTAAAACTATCAATGCAACCTTCTATTAAGTCCGTAAAATTAATATCCTGCTTTGAGGTTTTATAAGCCCCGGCATCTAATTGGGCTGCAAAAAGAATATTATTACATAGTGTGTTTAAACGATTCGCTTCTTGTAAAGTATTGCTGATTAATTTTTGTCTTTTCTCTTCATCTAATTGTCGCTTCTGAAGGGTTTCAAGATTCAGTTGTGCAATTGCAATGGGGGTCTTTAGTTCATGCGTCACAGCCATCATAAAATTTTGCTGTTGCTGAGATAATTTTATTTGTCTTCTTGTAGCCCTAAATACAAATACGGCTCCTACTAAGATCAGTACCAAAAATGTAGAACCTTCGCTAATGAATTGAATGGTTTTACGATGTTCTGCTGATTCAATATTCAACGCATCTTGGTAATATCTTGGATCGTCGTGTTTTAATTCGTTGAGTCGAATAGAAGTGATTAATTGATTTTGCTTTTCCAGTGCAATAAACCACCAAAGCAGTGCAGCCAACATATAAGATAATAATATCCAATAAACCGCTGTTACAAGGGTTAGCTTACTTTTTTGTATTGAGCTCATGAAGGAACTTTTTCTACGCGAATTCCTGCGTTTAGTAATGCTGGCAATGGATCTTCCCGCATAATTTGTTGCAAACTGAATTGGTATAAGCCTTTCTTTAAATGGATGGGACTGTTGGTGATTCTAATTCTATGATCAAAAACATCATCCATGCCACTTCCCAGCCATCCTGTAGCATTATTGGCAAGTTGAAGATTCACTTTTTGGGCAATTGATTTTTCAGCAGGAGCAGTAGTAATTACATTCAGCCAAAGATTATTGTAGTGATAGGCATCTTGATGACGAATAACCACATAAATATTATATCTGGAAATCGTATCTTTTATTTCAAACTGAAAACTTGGTTGGTTTTTAGTAGACCACTCGTGTTGGGGAAAGAAAGCTGTTTGTTCGAATGTATCCAACTGGGTGCAAGACCAGAGCGAAGTGATTAAACAAACTATACAAACTATTTTTTTCACCGACTAAATTTTATTCAAAGATAAATGGGTTAGAAATTCTTTAACGTTATAAAACATTTAAAATCTGTTCTTTTGCTTTTTCTAGTTCGTCCTTCATTAGGATAACGCATTTCTGCATAACTGCGTCATAAGCTTTAGAGCCGGTTGTATTGATTTCTCTGCCAAATTCCTGTAAAATAAAAGAGAGTTTCTTTCCTTTGCTGATATCCTTTTCATTAAGAATATCTCTAAAATATTTGCAATGATTATTTAGTCGCACTTGTTCTTCGCTTATGTCGATTTTTTCGATATAATAAATCAATTCTTGTTCTAATCTATTGGGATCGTAGTTTTCTTTGCCCACATTTTCTTCTAATACTTTCATCAGTCCCTCGCGGATCCGTTGACGACGGATTGGTTCTAATTCAACAATTTGTTTTTGTTGAATTTCGATATTGTTTAAACGCAAAAGCAAATCGGCTTCCAAGGATTTTCCTTCATCTTTTCTATGTTCATTTAAAAGACTAACTGCTTCCTTTAGAACCAACGCAAAACCCTTCCATTCCTCATCGCTCAGCATTTCGGTTGAAGGTGTGATCACATCGGGCAATTTTAAAATAGTACTCAATATATCGCCGGTTTGCAGATTTAACTCTGCGGCTAATTCAGCAACTGGTATATAATACGCTTTCGCCAAATCAGTATTGATCGTAACTGGTTTACTAGCACCATTTTGTTTTAAAGTAATATTACATTCTACACTCCCTCTTTGCAGGCCTTCGCTTAAAATATTACGAACATCAAATTCAAAGGGTTTTAATAGAGAGGGGATATTCAAACGAAGATCGAATTGTTTTCCGTTCAAAGATTTGATCTCAACCAAAAAAGTCTTACCGTTAATGGTCTGTTCGGCTCGTCCATAGCCAGTCATCGAGTAAAGCATAGTTACCAGTTATAAGTGCAATGTAAGCAATGTTTTAAAAAGGGTATGGTAATTCATTAAAGCAGATGATGGAAGATTATGTAAGTTATATGCTTAAAAGAAAAGAGCGGTCCCGATAAATCGGAGCCGCTCTTCGAAGAACCACTATTAAACAAAAGACTTAATTATTGTTTAGTAATCGTATACTGACCAGTCAAGAAATTCACATCGATCAAATAATTACCAGACACAGCAGGTGCAGGTGTATTTGCAGGAAGTGCTCCGTCGGCTAAAATGGTTCCGCCAGTAGCACTGGTTCCACCAAATTTATGACCCCAATCTCCGTTTAGAGGCAAGAACAAATGGCTCTTCCCAGCAGTTAAAGCAACAGTTAACTGGAAATCAGTTAAACTAATACGAGTGAACTGTTGTGAAGGAGTTGGCACTGGATTATTCCATCCACCAGCAGTTG
>CAIJLK010000201.1 GCA_903821465.1 uncultured Bacteroidota bacterium
AGTAAGGTTGGATGACCTGGTCAGGCTTTCTAAAGTAATTACTCATTATTCCTACCGGGTTTTCAATAGCTATTCTTTCAATATCTGCGTTTGCTATTTTTAAAAAGAAGTCTATCCCTTCTTGTTGTCTGCCGTCTGCTCGTTTTTTTTCAAAGTGCGCCGCTCCGCTTACTGCTAAATGTGTGCAAGGAGGAAAGCAAACCATCATATCCCATTTATCAATAACTACGATTTCTTTTGATTGGGTTTCTAAATGCCCTCCTGCAATTACCTTAAAAATATCTTCTTGAAAATGCCATTCTGGATGATTCCCACTACATTCTTGCAAATCACAAGAATATGATTCGAACCCTAGTTTCCTAAATTCAATGCAGACCGATTGGCTTTCTTCACAACCCAGTAAAATTTTCATATACTTAATTTAATTTAATTTAAAATGGAGCATCTTCAGATGGTTCATAATGATTACTATTATCGAATTGGATTTTAGTTACCTCTTCTTGTACATCATCAATATAAGTAATTGCACCCCTTAGTCCCATAGTTTCAAATCGCTTTAATTCGTTTAGGTAGAAATCCTTATCTGCACGATAATGTTCGGCACGTCTTAAATCTAGGATCTCTTTATTCGTATCTTTTATGCAAAAACTAGCTTTTCTTGGTAAATACATAAAATCAACTTCTTCACCAGCCATACCTCCTGTTCGGCGTCTTTTTATCTTATGCGATTTTATTTTGGTCCACGCAGATTTTTTATCGGTCCACCATTCTGGGCGTTCAACTGTTAAGATATTATCCATTTTATTATTCCACATTGCTCCTCCGGCTAGATGCCATACTTCTACATCTGGTCTTTTGCCATCCTTGTCCGGCATAACATTCTTAGGGTGGGCAATTACATTGTAGCTCAAATTGTTCATCAAAGCAAACCGTTTCATTTCCTTAAGCATTATAGAAAGTATTTGGTCGTCCCTTGAAGAACCGCTAAATAAATCATCCAACTGATTAAAGGGATCAATAACTACACCATCTAAACCATGCTTTAAGTGTAGTTTCTTGAAAATATTATGTACCATTTCAATATTCTGTACATCTGGCGGATATACATATATTATGTGGTCCTGTATAAATTCTTGTGCTTCGGCAAACTCTTGTGGAGACATTTTATTAGGTATGCCAAACCTTTCATCGACACTTTTACCGGCATACATTTCAATTAGGTCAATAAAGAAATCACTAGCCGGAAAGTTTTCAGGGCTGAATATTGCCCACTTCCATCCATCATACATTGATTTAATCATTGCTAAGTGAAGGAACATCGTGGTCTTTCCGTAATTTCCGTATCCAGCCCAAAGGTTCAATTCTTTTTTCTTCCATTTAAAAGCCCTATCTAATTCACCATACTGGCTTGTCTGACCTTGGGATTGTCCAGAATTGTATATTTCCCAAAGTTCGTCTGATACATCTATAATCTTAAAAGCACCAACGATAGGTAATTGTTCTGCCCCTTTTACTACTTTTTTAACTTCTTCTGACCCTATATATATATGTACTTCATTGAGATCTTTACATTTTCTGAATCCACCTTGTGCTTTTTCATCTGGTACTACTAGATTTGGTGGATAGGTTATAAACCAACACTTATCCACTCCTAACCTAAAACTTAAGGCTTCTTTTAAAGCCCTACCGGCTTCATCATCATCTACTGCTATTATATACTTTTCAATTGGTTCTAATAATTCCCAGCAATTATCAATGTATTCTAACCTAGAATTATTGCCTTGTGCCCCATTAGGTACTGATACTGTATTATATATAGTACACTCATGGCAAGTTAAACAATCAATTTCCCCTTCGACTATAACCAGTTCTTTTTCTCCTTTAGCTGCATCTATATTATAAAAACAAAGTTCTGCACCACCAATCAGCTTAAAGTCCTTTTCCCTAGTCCGAAACTTAATATTGACCAGTTTTCCATCTTTAATATAATTGAAGCAAACGGCTTTCTTTTTACCGCTGCCAAAAAATTCTACACTTTCTGTGATATTGAACCGTAATAACGTATTATTAGAAATCTTTCTATCTTCAAAATATTTGGCTGCTGCATCAGATACTTTCTGTAGCCGAGGTATTGGCTTTTGGTATTCCTTTTTCTGAAACTCTTTTTTCTTGTAAGTAACCGACCCCTTAAATTCACATGGATGGTTGAAGCATTTATACACTCCATCATTATAATTGACATACAGGGATGGATCCCGCTTATTCTTCCTGTCATTCCCACACTTAGGGCAAACACCCTTTCCGTTTCGAATCTTGGAGGTATCAATTCCCACTTTTTCAAAATCTTCTTTAGTGTACATAATCTTTTAAAAGATTTTTATTAAAAAAAAGTAAATGTATAAAATAATTTAAGAACTTTTAAAAAAAATCTTTTAAAAACATTTTATTAAATAAAAAAAATCTTTTAAAAACATTTTATTAATTAAAATTGTCCATAAATCATTCGGCAACCTTTTAAACTTAAATATCATTTCAAAACTATCGGTAAAAGAGCCATAAATAAAGCACAGATTCCTATGCTTATTTTTTTATTTTTTTCCTACTGATTTTTTAGATTTTTTGACTTTTAAAAATATATCCTTAAAGGCAAGATAAAATATGCTTTGATACAACTACCTTACTATTGGGTTAAACAGCCTAGAATGTAGCTTAAATTCATTTTAAATGGCATTATTCCCAATCGTTAATACCCTTATAAAACTCATCTGGCTTTGTGTAGCCATTTTTTAAGTTCCAGATTTGATCGCCAACAACTTCAACTTTTGAGCCGTCTGACAGGGTTACCGAACGGCAATCTTCGGAACAAGAAATTCCACGAATGGTCTTATCGACTTTTAAATCAATTTTTTTAAAACTTTTTTTTGTTTGTTCCTCCTCTCCGGAGATGTAACTTTTCCAAACCGACTGAAATTGATTGGAAATATTTTTCAAACTAAATTTTTTAAAAAAATCTTTGGTTTGGATGTGTTCTAAAATTTTTTCCCATTCGGAAATTGAGTCCTCCATTTTTCCGTTCAAGCTACTTCCGGCATCCCATTTTTTTGCAATTTCAATTTTTTGGGAAATCGTAAAACAGCTCCTCAAATCTTCCGAATCATCTGGCATGTCGTTTGGGTTGAATTTGTAAAAAATTTCTGCCATTCGTTTTGTCAAAAACGGATTCACAAAATTTTCCCCTACAACCCCTTTAAATTCTTTTTTTGGTAAAGAATAATTAAGAATACTATTTTCATTTTCCATATGACCTGTCATATGACCTATCGTATGACCTATCGTATGACCTGTCATATGACCTCCATTTTTGGCATGTTGATTTTTGCCTATTTTGTTGTTATTCCTAGACTGGGTATAGCTTTGACGCTTATTTTTTTCTGCCTCTAAACGCTCATTATAATATAAGCCTTTTTCATCAAGTGTAAATTTACTCTGAATTTGCTGAAAAGTTTGACCTACCACTTGACCTATCATATGACCTGTCATATGACCTACATTAAATTGTAGCATTAAGAGCTCCATATAAGCCCCTTTTTCCTCAAATGTCATACCCATAGTACCACCAACCCAATCGTTTGGATAGAATAAAAATGCGGGGTCTTTAGCCATAAAAAGTTGTTTAAAATATGGTTATAATTTAGTTAATTCTGTTCTGTAAAAAGCAGCTATTTCATCAAATTCCAACTGTGTTAATTGAAGCCAAAATTGGTGGTTTTTTATTTCTTGTAATGGCGTTATTATTAATTTTTTTTGTGCATTAACAAGAATTTCAACATCCCCAGAATTAGCATCAGAGGTAAGAATTAATGTGTTTTTTGTTTCGATTGGCATAAAAAAATAGCTTTAAAAGTTAGTAGTTTAGAGTCCCTTTGGTTTATAAGAATATACAGGAATCTTGGTTCGTGATCGTTTTTTAGGGGTAAAATTGCCAGATTCTTTTAAATGATTATTTTTAAAAGAATTGTTTTGGTCTAAAATATTTTTATTAAAAAGATTATTTGTTAATAAATTTTCTGAAATTATCTTATCAATAACAGGAATGAATTTTTTGGGATATGACAGCACTTTAGTTGGCTGACCAAACTCATCTGTGAAAACTTTTTTGTGGAGTGGAATGTACTTGCAAAAAATATTATCATCATCAAACCAAGCTGCAATGAGCTTCGTTCCTAGTTCTTGTCTTAGCTCTGGTTCTGGTAGCTGAATCTTCTTTTGTTTACAGTAAATTTCGAGTCGGTGAAATAATGTAGCCATAGGTATGGGCAAAAAAATTGGCAAGTGTAGGAATACTTGCCGATAATTTATTAAATTATTTTTAGTACTATTTCAACTTCCTACCATTGATAATATACTATGTATTAAAAAATTTTTATTTTCTCATAGAAAATATTTTTATTTTATTCCCTAAAGTTATATTGTTTTTTTAATTTTCCAAAGAAAATTCTGTTCCAAGTGTATAATTTATATCCCGGAGCACATCTTCTGTAATTAAAACCCTGTCTTTCAGCACATTAGATAGGTGGCTGTTAGAAATATTCGAATTAAAAGCAACAAAAGTCTGCTTCAGCCCCTTATTGGCAATGAAGGCTTTGATTTTTTCGCCCAGCCCATTGTTCATTTTTACCTCGTTTGACATAACTTTTATTTTATTTGAAGCAAATATAAAAGAAATCTTTTAAAAATAAACATTTAATAAAAAAATTTATTTTAAATTATTTTTATTAATTTCACAGAATGATTACAAAAGTAAAGTTTAAGGCTTGCTGTGATTGTAAAGATGGCTTAGAAAAAGCCACAATAGCCGGAAGGTGTCTATACCATTACCGGAAATACCGCAACTTCGTCCTCAAAAATGAAAAAGAAAAGCGGAAACTATCTCCTTCTCCAATATCCAAAGTAGAAAATTCCATTGCCAAGCCAACCGATTATAGTAAGCAGCTTGATATGTGGTTTAGGTACTTTATGGTCAATGCCAAGCGGGAATGCGAAAATTGCGAAGCATCACTGACACACTATAATGAAGAAGATTGGATGGGAAGCCAGCACCACATCCTCGAAAAAAGTATATATCCAAGCGTAGCTGGTAACCTAAATAACCACATGGTATTAGGAAAGTGGTGTTGTCATGGGCAGTGGCACACCTCATTGGAAAACGCTTCTAAAATGGAATGTTTTGAACTAGCTAAGATAAGAATCAGAAAATTATTGCCATCATTAACACCAGAAGAAGCAAATAGAATACCCGAAATTTTAAAATAAAAAACCCCAACCTTTCAAAAGACTGGGGTCACCCAAAATGAATTCACCAAAAAATCAAATTCAACAAGTGTAATTTACATAAAAAAATTAAATGGAGCAACAGCAGACTGTTATATTTTATAAGTTTTATTTACAGGATGTTGCAGATCCCATTGTAATAGAAGCCCTGAATAAAGATGAAGCTGTTGCTTTTTTATACCGGCACAAAAGCTACATTCCAGCTCCAATAGTAAGCCTGCATGTATCTAAGCCATTGTTTGCGGTTACAAAAAAAGAGGAAAGAGGAATATCATATGTTTGGTGCGGATTTGAAAATGCACCAAGTGGCTGGATGGAAGAAAACCAATTTGGCGTACTTTCTAAGGGCATTGAAAAATAATTAAAAACCTTCTATTAATAAATTAATTTTAAATGATGAATAAGTACTTTGCTATTGGAATTCCCACCATAAACCAAGCAGAATATCTGCAATCAACCTTGCAGCTGTATATAGAAGATTTTCCGGATACGCACATCTACATTTTAGATAATGGCATCCAAAATTTTAACAAACAATACGAAAACGTAGAAATAACCAGAAACTTTGATCCCTTTTGCATTTCAAAAAGCTGGAACTGGTTGGCTAAAAAAATCTATCAGGATCACGAACATGCCTTAATACTAAACGATGACATCTACCTTGGGACTGATTCCAAAGACATTATTAAGCTACTAAAAACTCCGGGAGACCTGTTTTGCGCACAACACGAATATGATTATTTTTCTGCTTTTGTGCTTCCTAAAAAAACATTCAATGAATGTGGCGGATTCGATGAAGAATATACCGGATGCTATTATGAAGATTCAGATTATTTGCGCACAATGTCCGTTGTTCATGGTAAAAATCCAATTTTTTCTCATGTTTTGAATGCAGCAATTTTTCGCAGAAATTCATCAGTAACAAAGGATCCCAAGTTGGCGGAAGGCAGACATATTAATGAAAGACGCTATATAAGTAAATGGGGTGGTCCTATCAGTGGAGAAACATTTAAAACACCTTTTGGAAAGTAAACTACCCACCCACGCTAAAAAGCGATGGGATGGGCTTTAAAAATTAACACGAATGCAGAGAGCAAAACATAATATTCATATCTTTAAAAAAACGAACAATGCTTGAAGGGGACATTATCAACCAAGAACAATACGGCGAAAATGTTTTGGCATTCTTAGAAACGCTGAATTTGCCGGATGTAATAAGTGATGATGATAGTGGTAATTTCATCCATCCTACAGCCATCATTGGCAAAATGGTTAAGCTGGGAAAGGGTAATTACATTGGAGTAAACTGCTATATCGTAGGTAATACTTCTATTGGTGATAATAACCACTTTGAAGCGTTTGTAAGTATTGGCAGCTTTCCAGAGCACAAGGAATATTTCAATAAAAAAGAGATCAAAGGAGTAGAAATAGGAAATAATAATGTTTTTAGGGAATTTGTAACGGTTAATTCTGGATGTACCCAGAATACAATAATCTCTAATAATTGCTGGTTACTCAAAGGATCCCATGTGGGACACGATAGTTTAATTGAAGATGATGTTACTCTTTCTTGTAGTGCCTTAATAGGTGGATACAGTATAATTATGCAGGGTGCCAACATGGGTCTGGGTGCAATCTGCCATCAATTTTCGCTAATCGGTGCCCATGCAATGATAGGAATGGGTTGTATTATTCCCAAGAAAACCCAGATACAACCATTTATGGTGTATGTTGGCAATCCAGCTAAATGTATTAAACCCAATAATTACAAGTTGAATAAGATGCAACAAAGCGATTTAGATATATTATTAGCCAAATTTCAAAACTATCAAAATGAGTCTCAATAATTTTCGCCTAACAGTAAGCGTTCCGGTATTTGGTCGTCCCAAACGAACCATAAGAAGTATTGAATGCATTGCCAACCAAAATATCAATGGCTGGCAGGCTTTAATTGGGGGCGATGGCTGTCCAGTACTTCAAGATTTCATATTGAGTGGATACTTTGATGATATTGTACAGGAATGCGGTAAAAAGGGAAACATATTGAGTATTATCAATTATGATACCAATAAAGGAGGGTATGGCTATAGCATAACAAATGCAAATATTCTATTAGCTCGTGGAGAATATTTTATTTTCTATTCCAATGATGATATGATTTTACCTAATCATTTTAAAAATTATTTAAGCGAAATCGAACAAACATATTATGATTTTGTATATTTCAATACTAGAAACGATGCACAAGGAATGGTTCGGGAACCAAAATTGGAATTCGGAAAGATTGGACATAGTGAATTAATCATTAAAAGTAGTTTTTTGAAGCAAATGCCAAAACATACCAACCAGTATGGACATGATTGGTATTTAATTCAAGACATGATTAAAAACAATGCCAAGTACAAAAAATCAGATAATAAACCTACTTATATTGTAAAATCAGTTCCGAACTTACCCGAATTTGGAATAGACTAAAACTAAAAAAAATGGACAAAAACAAACTTACCCATGCCATCTTAATTGTAATTATTTTACTGCTTTCAGCCTATATGGGCTACCAAAAATTCTTTGTGCAGCCAGAACGGGACAAAAAACAGTTAATTGAAAGGACGCTACTGCAACATAGTTATGACAGTTCCCAGAATGTCATAAACCAACTTTTTCAAACTATTTTATTGGATAGCCTGTGTATAGCGTCTTTAGATACTGCTGCCAAACAGTTGGCGGTTAAGTATATTGATGAGAAAAATGAACTAGCTGCATTAAAGGCTCAGATAGGTAAGAAAGACCCGCCCATTCTAAAGTACAATGTAGTTGAAATAGAAAATGCATTTAAAAATAGGTATAACGATCACGCTAAAGCCGATAGCATTGTTACCATTAGTAAAAATATCGGACAGGAAACGTTGGTAGACCTAGACTACTACGACATTCTGAAAAAAGAAATACCCATTTATGATTCAATAGGCATCTTGTTAAATGCAAAAATCAATAATAGGGATAGCGTAATTACCATACAGGGCGGCACTATAAAAAATTATAATAAAATACTATTAAATTATTCCAACCAGCGAGATATACTAATTAAAGAACGTAATCAATCGGATGATGCAGCGAAAAAGCAAAAGAAAAAGACAATTATAAGTCAGATTTTAGGGGCTGCTGCATTGATTCTACTTATTCTAAAATAATTTTATTAAAAACATTTTATGTTCTAAAATAATTTTATTAAAAAGATATTATGTTCTAAAACTATTTTATTAAAAACAAACTATTAAAAACAACTAAAAACTAAAAAAATGTCATCACACACTTATGGATTAAAGATTGATAATGGCTTTGGCTATATCTTAAAAGACAAGGCTGCAACGCTTTGCCCTTACCAAAACAAACTAGCAATACCTCAACAAAGCAATCTAAGCGGGCAAATGGGTATGGCGATCAATCAATATCCTTGTTCTATATCATGTCCACATTGCAATATTGAAGAATCGGGTGGTATGGAATACATCGTTATTAGTTGCAGCCCAATTGAAAAAAGGTTTGAAATAACAGAAGAAGCCGAAGAGCCTACAAGTGAAGGGAAATTAATTATTCTTTAAAAAAGTGAAAAGATATGAAAAGAATATTATGCCTTTTCGATCACTACTCCAGAACCGGATATGGGATTGTTAGCGAGCAGCTTGTAGCATATTTAACCAACCATTTTGGAACTAAGCTGGGTTTGCACATTGTAGCGACAAACTACTTTGGAGAACCTACACAAGTAGTTTTAGATGGAGTTCATACGGTTTATGTAGAAAGCGGAAAACTAAGCCAAGATGCAGAAAGGACCCCGGAACATCTGAAACAGGATGACTTTGGGCGCATGGTTTTCCTAGAACGATTAACCCAGATGGACTTTGATGGCATCTTCATTATGCAGGATTTGGGCATTGTAACGCCTATGATCCCTATACTGAAGCAACTTAAAGCAGATAAAATGAAAACCAATAGGAAGCAGTTTAAATCTGTTTTTTACTTTCCTGTTGATTGCGAAGTACCGGTTAAGTTTTTTGAAGGGATAGAATTCTTTGAAAAGCTGGTAACCTATACGGAATATGGCAGAAAGCAATTATTATGCTATAATCCGAAACTAAACATTAAAACCAAGGTAATTCCGCATGGTGTTTCTGGCTCTGATTATCATAAGCTAGATTCAAAAGAGATATTAAAGTTTAGGGGAGATTACTTTGGCGATGCGGCAAAAGAGTTGTTTATTATCGGGGCAATTAACAGAAATCAGCCTAGAAAAGATATTCCGGCTACCATATTCGGGTTTGTAGAAGCTAAAAAGAACTGGAAATTCGAACGCCGACCATTTTTATACTTACACATGAGCCCAAAGGATGCAAAGGGCTGGGATCTGCCATTTCTCTTAGACCAATGTGAATTGGTCGAAGGTGTGGATTATATGTTTCCGAGATCTGATGATTCCAATTTACAAGTAGATGTAGCAACTATGAATAAAATCTATAATACTATTGACCTATATATCAGCACAAGTAGGGGAGAAGGATGGGGTCTGACCGCAACAGAAGCTATGGCTGTAGGTAAACTTTGTATTTTGCCTTATCATACTAGCTATATGGAAATTGGAATGGGTAGATGTGTGTTTATGGAAGAAATGCTTCCTGTTTGTGGGATTGAAGATAATACCATCCGGGAAGGTTCTTTTTTCATAGAAGTTGCCGAAAAAATAATAGAGTGCTATGATGCACTTGAAAATAGAAAATATGGGCAGGAATTAATTGATAAAGCATCTAACTATATGAAAAATTTACGTTGGAATGAAGTTTGTAAGCAATGGATTGATGTTTTTAAGGAAATGTACTAAAAATAGGCAATAACACGATTTTCACTCGATTTGATTATTCGAAAACCATAGGTAGGATTCGTTTAGTTTATATTAAAACATAAACTAAATAAATCCTATTTATTTAATAAATTTCCTAAAACCATTAACTTTACAAAAATTTCGTTAATGCCAAAGGTTCGAGCTATACATACTAAAACAAAAGCCTCTAATAGCGGGGGTGCTGGATTGCCAGAAAGCGTAAAAAGTACGCTAAAAAGAAAGTTGGATTCATATAAAAAGAAATATCCTCAAAAGGCAGATATCAGCATTGAAGAATTAAAAAAAGTTTACCAGAAAGGATCACCCAAAGATTCTAGGCTAAATGCATTTGCAATAGCAAGGGTAAATAAATTTTTAGAAAAGCACGCATTTGAAGCGGGCGGAGAAATATTTAAAGTTAATAAGGGAATAGAGAATTATAATTATTTTGGAGAATACAAAGGTTTTTATTGGGAAGTACAAGGAGAGCGAACA
>CAIJLK010000202.1 GCA_903821465.1 uncultured Bacteroidota bacterium
ATAGAACGGATGGAATATTTACCATTCCTATACGCTGACTCTCATCTTCTAACCAGATGGTTCTTTGGAAATCTAATGATTCCTCTGATACTGATTGGGCAAGTCCGCTCACCAACTCACCCGCTAAAATATTTTCGAATTGTTCCTGAGATGGTTGTGGTGGTAAACCCATTGCACCAAATGCAGAACCTTTATGATGTGCTATACCTTCTAAATCGATGACCCTGTAGTTTCTTTTTTGTAATGCTTTTAATACTTCGGTTTTACCAGAACCAGTATATCCGCCCAAAATATGCATGGGATATTCTTTCTCAAATTGCTCCAGCACCCAATTCCGATAGCCCTTATATCCACCTGCCAATGTGTACACTTTAAATCCATATAAATCCAGCAACCATGCAACACCCGCGCTTCGCATACCACCACGCCAACAATGCACCAACACTGTGGATGGTTGAAATTCTGTTGTGCTGCTATCTGTTGCCTTTGATTTTGGTTGTAGTAATTTGACCAATTTTTCAACCTGCTCTACCATTTCAACCATTTTCACCCCAAAATATTTCAACCCGATCTTAACTGCTACTTGCTTGCTTTGTTGTTTATAGGCGGTACCTACCACTTTTCGCTCTTCATCAGTAAATAGGGGCAAACTATGCGCTCCGGGAATATGCGCGTGTGCGAACTCACCGGGACTCCTCACATCTAAAACCGGAAAGTTTTCGGCTAGTGTTAAAAATTCTGTTATGCTTACACGTTGAATGGCCATCGGCACAAAAATAAGGGTAGTTTATGGTAACTTTAAATCATGAAGGAATTATTGATTATCAGACATGCCAAGAGTAGTTGGTCCGATTCAGTGATTGATGATTTTGATCGGCCCTTAAACGAACGTGGAAATAGCGATGCACCTAGAATGGCAAAGCTTTTATTTGAAAAAGGGATCCATATCGATGCGCTAATTTCTAGTACAGCTAATCGGGCTTTTTCTACGGCAACTTATTTTGCAAAAGAATTTGGTTTTAAAAAGATCAATATCAGAAGTTTCGATAAATTATATCATGCACCTGCACATGTATTTTATGATGTGATAGAGGATTTAGATAATCATCTGAATTGTATTGCCATCTTCGCACACAATCCGGGTATTACCGATTTTGTAAATAGTTTATCAGAAACAAAAATCGACAATATGCCAACATGCGGCATTTTTGCAGTAAAAGTTTCTATTAAAAATTGGGATGAATTTAGAGATGCAGAAAAGAATTTCTGGTTTTTTGAAAGTCCCAAAATGCAATAGCTATTTAAGCGATTTCCTTTTTAAAATTAGCAAGGTAAACGCCACTGAATATTAAGATCGCAGCCAATCCTTTGATCCAGCTAAAATGTTCTCCTGCAAAGATCATAGCAATAATAGCAGCAAATACAGGTTGTGTATAGATATAGGTTCCTGTAGCAGAAGACCCTATTTTAGAAATCCCAAATACATTAAATAAGTAGGCAAAAAAAGTGGCTCCAATTGCTATGAATCCAAGTGCGGTCCATTGCGGTATTTCAAAAGCATGCCAATTGGTTGCAAAAAATTCAGGTGCACTAATCGGAAGCATTAAAATGCCGCCCATGGTAAATACCCATCTTAATACATGCATAGCAGAATAACTAGCCATTAAAGGCCTAACCATCACTAAGTAAAAGGCATATGAAATAGCATTGAGCATTACAAAAATATCGCCCAATAAAACATTCGATCCAGTATGATTATTATCCTTTAACAATATCAATAATAAAGCACCGCCAACTCCCAATACCAGGCCAATTATCTTTAACCATGTAAGCGCTTCCTTAATTAACCATGCAGCAATAATAGTAATGAAGATGGGAGTACAGAGCGATAATAAAGAACTATGAATAGAGGTTGTGAGTGACACACCTTTGATAAAAAATAACTGATTGATCAGCACTCCGGTAATACCGCAAGCAATGAATCGAGGGATATGTTTCTTTTGGATGCCAATTACACCCGGTTTTAAAAGCCATAAAAACCAAAACAAAATAATACTACTAGCTACGCGAACAAAATTTAAAGCAAAGGGGTGAATAAAAGAGGGCGTTATAAATTTCACAATAGAGTAGTTCGCCGCGAAAATTATATTAGCTCCTAATACTGCGATATGTGCTTGCTTATTTTTATTCATTTTGGCAAAGCTAAGTGCTTAGAGTGCAAGCAGCAACGCTTCTAAAATATTTGTTGAAAAAACGGGAATATGTTGATCCTTCATTACGACATGATTGCCTGCATCCAACACTTTAGTCAAATCAAATTCTTCTTGTGTTGAGATTACAAAACGATTTTCAGATGCCAATTTATTTGCCAGATATTCCTGTTCTGTTTGTCCGGGTGTTGGAATCAACAAAGCATTTTTTTGCATACCAACTAATTCCATTACGGTAGTATATCCGCTTCTGCAAATAATTAATTTACTTGCCGAAATAACTTTCGCTAATTCACTTGTTGACAAATGATTAAACACTTTGGTATTATTTGAAACCGCGAGGCTACTATCTGAGGAGGGAAGGCCACGTACAATAACAATAGAGCCAGAAAGATTGGGCAGCATTTCTACAATCTTTTCTTCCAAAATTGTTCTTTGTGGTTCTGGTCCGGATATGAGAAAGCAATAGTCGAATTGTATTAGTGTATTTTCATTATGCTGCATTCTTGAAACTATTCCCAAGTAATGAACCGGAATAGTAGGTGATATTTTTGGATGCGATAATTGGCCTGCAACATTTATTTTCCCTCCAGCATCTGGAACCCAACAGGCAGAAAACTGATTAATGAAATGATAATTTATTTTTTGCAGCAACCATTCCAAAAACTTAAAAGGTGTCTTAATTAATAGCTGATGCGTTATAAAAACAGAGGGAACTTTTTTTGTACATAACCCGTATCGATTATCAGCAATCACCAGATCGATTTTTTCTTTCTCAATTATTTTTTTCAACCAAGCATGTTCCTGTTTGATGCTGCCTAAGATCTTAGGGATCTGTAAAAAAAGTTTCCATGCTAAACCTTTTGCTGTTGATGCGTATTGAATATGGTAACCACTTAAAGGAATAATTCTAATTTCAGGAAACTCCTCTGAAAGCAATCTAGCAGCCGCCCCTTCTGATGCAATGATAACTTCATATGCTAATAATTGAAATGCCTTAATAATAGGGATACAGCGCGTAGCATGCCCTAACCCCCAATCGAGTGGCGCTATTAGTACACGATTCATGTTAATTTTATCCAAGAATTAGTGCTTTTATATGCTGTTTTTAATTGAATGCCGTACTTTGGCGGTCAAATGAAGCTCAAATTAAATCAAATAATTGTTTTACTGTTACTGATTTCAATAGTTGCAAGCTCATGCGCATCGGCAAGAATCAAAAGAGCAAATGGTTGCGGATGTCCTCCTCATAAATGGGTAGAGAAGGGTTAATTAGTTTAATGCTACTTTGTATTAAAATAGTCCAGGAAGGAGGTTACTTCTGTTACAGTTTTCATTTTATTGTGCTTGTTGTTTAACCAATCTTCGTCATCTTGATGACTTTTTATAACAGGTAAGATATTGCTCCGATCCAATTTTTTTAGTGGTACAACCGTACCATTATTATACAATGCATAATTATAATCCGAATAAAATGAAGAATTGGATTTTGCTTGTAAAGGATCATAAGCTGTTGTTTTCACTTTCTTTTTCTCCAATAAAACTAATTGATAGTTACCTGAATTAATTACTCTAAAAAAGGCTAAGGGTTTACTATCAACATAATTTGCAAGCACTGCAAAAACGCCATCTATTTGTGTAGAATCTTTTTTTTGCATAAATACAACTTTAGTTACTGCAGAAGTTTCTACTACTAGCTCAGTACCAGTTGTTGATATATAATGTAATTCACCTGAAAATAAATTCATTTTGGCTTTATCTAACAAAATGATATTACCCACTTTTGTATACATATAGGCTTTTTGCCAATCTTCTTTCCAAAAAGGAGTACCATCTATATCTGTATAATTAAGGTCTTTGCTATTTGGGGGTAAATTTCGAAGTAAATTAGGGTCATTTTGTTTTATGGCATTAGTTTCACTGGGAAAACTAAAATCTATTTTAGGTTGTTGCCATTGTGCAAAAGACATTTTGGATATAAATGCAAATGATAATAAAACAAATATTTTTTTCATTGTCTTTTGTTTATTCCACAATATATAAATAATCACTAGTAACCGACTAAAGTTAATTAAAAAGGGGTAAAAAAGTAGGCTCCAAAATGGAGCCTACGGAATGTTGTAGATTTGTTTTACGAGAACAATAAACAACATGAGCAAAAATACAGAACTTAAATTAGTCGGTCAG
>CAIJLK010000203.1 GCA_903821465.1 uncultured Bacteroidota bacterium
AAAAAAAGTGGCAGGCTACTCACATCGCACCGCTCAACCGCCTATCCTTGCTGTATTCCTACCCTGGGGAGATTCAGCAGGAGCTGGTCGTGTAAGACCTGCCGGCGCAAAAGTAAGGTTTGGGCGTTAATTTTTTCAATTTTTTTTAATCATTCGATAAAAAAAGCCTGTAGTATATTACACAACTATATCTGAAATAAAATTCATTCCCTTATGATCCGTTCCATTTTATTAGCAGGATTCAGCATTTTCATTCTTTGTACTGAGAAAATAATGGCTCAGCATATAGCATTGAAACCGGGCTTCGATAAAGCAGAATATATAGAAATGTTGAAAATAACCGGTCACCAAATGGATACGCCATGGACCCATGTTACGACCCCTATGCCAGAAAAAACAAAGTTCGTATATCGTTCAAAAGTAGTGGGACTAGAAAATAAATGGGACTTATGGATGATGCAAGATTCTATTGCGGTGATCAGTATTCGGGGCACTACAAAATCACAGAATAGTTGGCTAGAAAACTTTTATGCGGCCATGGTACCAGCTTCGGGTTCTATTCAAATGAGTCAAAATTTCACCTTCAATTACCATCTAGCAGACAACCCTAGAGCTTCAGTGCATCTAGGATGGTTAATTGGAACCGCTTTTTTATCGCAAGACATTTTACCAAAAATCGATTCATTATATAAATCAGGAATCAAAGAAATGATCATACTTGGACATAGTCAGGGTGGCGCTATCGCCTACTTGATGAATTCCTATCTTAATCAATTGCAAAAGACAAACCAAATCCCTTCTGATATTCGATTTAAAACCTATTGCAGTGCTGCACCGCGACCGGGTAATTTATTCTATGCATATGAATACGAAAAAATGGTAAGCGATGGTTGGGGTTATAACATTGTGAATACAGCCGATTGGGTTGTGCAGACTCCCCTTTCGATTCAAGCATTGACAGACTTCAATACTACCAATCCTTTCACAAATGCTTCCGCAATAATAAACAAGCAACCATTCCCTAAAAATTGGGGTTTAAAATACGCTTATAATAGGTTGAACAATGTTTCTAAAAAAGGGAACCGTCGTTACGAAAACTATTTAGGAAAAACTGCTGGAAAGATGGTTCAGAAAAATCTACCCGGCTTTGTTGCACCAGATTTCGCAAAAACATTTGATTATGTTCGGGTAGGTCCCACAATAATTTTAATGGCTAAAGAAGACTATTTTAAAAAATTCCCCGACAACCCTGAAAAAATATTTGTGCATCACTTTATTAATGCATACCTCTATCTGGCTGAACAATTATAAGAGGTAATTAGCGACCAAGTCTTGAGTTTATTGCGGCAATTCCTACCAACTCATCATGCCTTCCACTCAACGACCGATAGTAAACTAAAATGAGGTAATCATTTTCTGTTTCCCAATAGTTTCCTTCGGTTACTGAAACATCTGCGGCATCTTTTGGTTCACGATTATCTTTTAACGCATAAGCATAACTATAATATCCTTGCTTTAATAAAAGGTCTTTCGTATAAGCCCCTTCCAATGTGCTGAAATGCATTAAGGAACTATCGCTGATCTGATTGCCTGTGATCTCACCAATCATATAAACCGTCTGGCCCGCAATTGCTTGCTTTCCTGAAGGCACAAAGCTAAAATGCACCCATGCATAATCGCTCTGCCACCAGGGATTAACAGATTCACTTGAATTGATTTCTGTATATCCATTCCGATCTGCAAAGTTGATATAGGCAAAATTACTTCTTACCTGATCGGGCTTCATATATACTGTATTGGGCTCTTGCACTCTATCCACTTTGGCTATTCGATCAGACTCAAATCGAAAACTCATTAGATCTGCCCAGCGGTATTCTTTTCCTGCGGGAAACAAAAAATCGATCTCGCCATTATACTCTAACAAATTGCCTTTGATAAATACAGGCTGCTTGTTAACAATAGCATCATCCCAACGGTTGTTTTGCATGGCTACCACTTTTACTTGCTGGGGACTCAATAAGTTCAACTGCTTAGTCTCTATTGAAAACTGTAATTTCTGATGTGTTCTTGCTAATTGATTATCATAAGGCACTTGAATCTGCGCTCCAATAAAGACCTGCTTATCAACTACCATTAATCTTTTTGTGAAAGCCAATTTTGAAGTATCTCCATCCCTATACACTTTTAATAAATAGTTCCCACTCAGAATTGGCATGGCATTTCTTTCGGGCAACAGCACTTGATAATGCACATATTTCATGGCGGCTATGCTGGCAACTCTATACTGACTAATTCGCATCTGATTAAAACCTTTCAGGTAATCAAACACCGTTACATTGGCTGGCGTCCAATCGGCATTGCATAATTCATAAGTATAAAAATAATTTTTTGGAGTTGCCCCCAAATCGTCGAAATGCAATTCTAGTTGATCACCGGAATTTAATTGGATAATGGGGGGACTAAACTGGTTGTTTTGTTGAAACAGTTTTACACCATTGATCGAGGAAGAATAAATACGGTCAGGCAATCGCTGGGATTGTGAGATAAGTATGGTGAGAGAACCTATTAGGGTGAATAGTAGCTTCATAAGTAAAAATAACGCCTAAACTTACAACATTCCCAAGAGCTTCAAAAGCTTTTGCTGCATTCAAGTTGGCAATGTAGTTTTGAATGACTAAACCCTTTTATTTGAGCCTTGCATTCCATATCGCCAAAAGAATCGCTTTCACCAGGCAAAAATCGTTTGCAAGATTTATTATCCGCTTATCTATAGCCGCCACTGCTGTGAGCGTTATGTCAATGATCATTACACTGGCATTTGTGAATGGCTTTCAGCAAACTGTTGCCAATAAAGTATTTAGTTTCTGGGGGCATATTCGTGTTCAGAAATTTGAACCTAATAAATCTTTGGTTGCTGAAGAAACACCAATCAAAAAAAACAAGAAGGTCGAAGAAATCATTAAACAAGAAGCTGGTGTTTATCAGTTACAAACTTTTGCAACCAAATCTGCCATCATCGAAAAAAATAAGGAGATCGAGGGTGTGTTGTTGAAAGGAATTGAAAAAAATTACGACAGTTCTCAACTTAAACCATTTATCAAAGAGGGTCGCTGGCTTCAATTCAATGATAGTACCTATAGCAAAGACATCATTGTTTCTGCACAACTTGCCAAACAGTTGAAAATAAAGTTGAACGATACGATCCATATATATTTTATCTCGAGTATTGATGGGAGTAAAAATTATCGAAAATTGATCGTGTCTGCTATCTATAAAACAGGAATAGAAGAATATGATAAACTATTTGTAATTGGCGACCAGCAACTCATACGCAGAATGAGTAATTGGGCAGCAGATGAAACAGGGGGCTACGAGATTTTTGTAAGTGATTATCATCAGATGGACAGCATTTCAAATCATCTGGCCGATAAATTACCACCCGAATGGATGAGCAAAACAATACGTGAAGTCTATCCCAATATCTTCGACTGGCTAAATATTCAGGATGTAAATAGAAATGTGATATTTATTGTAATGGCCGTGGTTGCCATCATTAATTTGATCACTTGCTTATTGATCTTGATTCTGGAAAGAACAAGGATGGTGGGCATCCTAAAGGCTTTAGGGGCCAACGATTGGCTTATCCAGAAACTATTTTTGTATCATGCAACCGTTATCACTTTTGCGGGCATTGGAATTGGATTTGTAGCAGGTATCGGCATCTGTTTGATTCAACAATATACCGGTATCATTAAACTAGACGAATCAGCCTATTATGTTGCTGAAGCGCCGATCTATATTATTTGGTGGCAGGTTTTTGCAGTTTGTGCTGGCACTACATTGGTTTGTTATTTAGCCTTGATCATTCCAACCTGGATTATTAAAAGGATACAACCCACCAAAGCCATACAGTTCCGTTAAACTATGATTCTTTTGCACAGAGATGTGATAAGATAATTCCAGTAGCAACAGCTGCATTTAAAGATTCCGCCAGCCCAATTCTGGGTATGGTAATCGCTGTTGAGATATAGGGTAATATCGATTCCCGAATTCCTTTAGATTCATTGCCAATCACTAAAATCCCCTCTTTCAGATTTTCCGTTTTATTCACAGACCGACCCTTTAATAAAGCCCCATAGACTGGCACATTCACAGTTGGGAGTATTTCGGAAAGATCGCGATACCAGCATCTAACACGAATAAAACTACCCATGGTACTTTGTATTACTTTGGGATTATAAAACTCAACCGAATCTTCACTCGCAATGATCTGATACACCCCAAACCAATCGGCAATCCGAATAATCGTTCCCATATTACCCGGATCTTGCAAACCGTCGAGGATTAGTGTGATTCTATTTTTAAAAATTGGTTCTCCGATATCTTTTTTTTGCCGGCAAACCAAGAGTACTTCATTTGGGGTTTGCAGAGAACTCATTTTTGCCAATTCCGCTTCTGTAACTATGGTAACATCAATATTAACGCGGTTTTCGGCAAGCCAATCGGCAGTTGCAAATACCTTTTCAACCTGATAATCACTCGCCAAAAGCTCCATTGCAAGCTTCGGACCTTCCGCTAAAAAGAGTCCATCTTGCGTTCTTTGTTTTTTCTGGCACAAAGATTGAATATATTTGAGTTCATTCTTGCTTAACATATACTATGCATTTCACAGGGGTTAAAGTTAATAGGTTTTTGTGGCTAATAGGGATCCTGTCTTTATTACTACTCAACTCCTGTTCTGAAGAACGCCGCACTTCTGTAAAAAAAAAATGACTACCCGATCAGAACTGCATTCATCTATTCGAATAAAATTATTGTAAACGGTGTTACCGCAAAAGATGAAAAAAATAAACTAACTCTTGAATTGGATAATTATTGGGATGATAGTGTTAGAGCTAGAAAGGAACAAAGATTTATATTTTGGTATCGAATTAAAACCCCTCCTGTTTTTGATACGGTAAACATCAATAGGTCTAGAAACTACATGAATGCTTACCTAAATTCTCAAGGTTATTACTATGCGAGTTTTAAAGACAGTATCAGATATGATTCGGTAGAAGATCAAATAAGGGTGCATGCATTAATGACGGTAAGTCCGGGTAAAAACATTACAATCGATTCAATCGATTATCAATTAGAGGATTCGAGTCTTCAATCAATTACCCAACAAAGAATGAAGGGAACAGTTCTGAAAAAGGGAGGCAATTACAGCAAGCAAATCATCAATGAAGAATTGGATCGATTAATTAAAATTTATCGAAACAAAGGCTATTATAAGTTTACTAAAGAAGACATCTTTGCCGAAGTAGATAGTTCCAATATTAATTTAATGAGCATCACACTCGATCCTTTTAAGCAAGCCGAACTTATAGCCGCTACTACTAGAAAAAGACTAGAGAATCCGAAATGGGATATCTTTATCAAAAAAAGAACTACTTACGATTCCAGTAAACTCATTCAATATTCTGTTGGAAATATTTATTATTATCCTGAGACTAAATTAAGCGATGTTACCGACAGTTTAATGTTAGATAAAAGTTTCACGCAAGAAAATTATGGCAATGTCTGGATGCGCTTCAAACAAGATAAATTCAAATATAGTCCCTTAAAAGAGCACACTTTCTTTGCCCATGGCGAAGTGTATAACGAAGAACTCTATTTCAAATCATTGAATACATTGGGTCAGGTTGGTGCCTGGCAGCAGGTTGATGGGAAAATAGTTCAAAGAGCAAATGACACACTTGATTTTTATTTCTTTTTGACTCCAGCCCTTAAACAAAACTTCACAGTTGATTTAGAAGGCAGTAGAAATACAGGAGATATAGGGGCAGGAAACCTATTCGGCATCTCAACAAACCTTTCTTATAGAAATAGAAATGTTTGGAAACAGGCCATACAATCTATTACTAATTTCAGAACCGGAGTTGAATTGAATTTGAATTTGGGAAATAGTAGTTCTTTAAATAATCAATTAGTTCAAACCTTTAATATCAGTGCTGGTCAGACCTTTGCTTTCCCGAGATTAATTCAACCTTTTAATAGGTGGAAGGGACTTAAAACATTAGATAATAAAAGAACCCTACTTGCTATCAATGCATCTTATGTTGATAGAAAAAATTATTACAAATTGCATTCTATTGTGGGAAGCTGGGGATATGAATGGAAGAAAGTATATCGCAAAGCAGAGAATACTTGGTTATTCAAACCTATCAACGTTGAATTATATTCTCTAGATACGTTACCTGGGTTAGATACCCTATTTATGAAAAATCCTTTCTTAAGAAATTCATTTAATACCGGTAATATTTATAGTCAGAGTTTATCATTTGTACGTACCGTAAATGCACCAAATGGTAAGAATCATTTTATGCGGTTCGGTATAGAAGAAACTGGTTTGCTATTCGGTGCTTTCAAGGGATTGAAAGATAATATTTATCGATACATTAAAATTGAAGCAGAATACAAGCAAACCAAAACCTACAAAAAATCAGTAATGGCTTATCGGGCATTTGCTGGCTATGGATATAATTACGGCTCTTATCCGGGCACGATCCCTTCAACACTTCCATTCTTTAAACAGTTCTCTTTGGGCGGACCAAATAGTATGCGTGCATGGGGTTTGCGGCAATTGGGGCTAGGTAGTTCTAACACTTATGATAGTATCTCTTCAAGTACTTTTAGAGATCGATATGGCGATATGGCTTTTGAAGGAAATATTGAGTACCGATTCAATCTTGCCACTATTGCTGGGGTAAAAATTGGAAGTGCTTTATTTACCGACATTGGTAATATTTGGAATGTAAAAAAGAATCCAACAGATCCTTTATCAGAATTCTCCATCTCTAATTTTGGTAAGGATCTTGCAATAGGTGTTGGTACTGGCTTGCGTGTAGACTTTACTTACTTTATGATTCGATTAGACTTTGCCTATAAAGTAAAAGATCCTGTACGAATGGGAAATAATGGTTGGATGAGTTTTAATAAATTTAATTGGACAGATATTCGTCCCAATGGTTTAGAGGTCTCGAATTTTGCTTTACAATTGGGTATCGGACTCCCCTTCTAATGTTGCCCGAATCATTTTAATTTCGGCTTCGAATTCAGTAATTGTTTTTGCATTTTCAACATTAAACTCGCCTATTCTTGTGCGCCGCAAACTGCTCATATATCCACCTACTCCTAATGCTGCGCCGAAGTCGTTTGCTAAGCTGCGGATATAAGTTCCAGTAGAACAGATCACTTTAAAATACACCAATGGCAATTCTATTTTTTCGATGCTAAAAGAACGTATGGTAACAGGTCTTGGTTCCATTTCTACAGTAATTCCTTTTCTTGCCGATACATACAATCGCTCGCCATTTTTTTTGATCGCAGAATGTTGCGGGGGCATCTGTAAAATATCACCTTCAAATTGTTTGGTAGCGGCATGAATCTGTTCTTCGCTTAGTTGGTCGATAGATTTAAAATTTGCAGGTTCTGATTCTAGATCATAGGTAGGTGTTGTAGCACCGAGCGTAATTGTTCCAATATATTCTTTTTCCATACCCATGTACTCATTGATCTTCTTGGTAAACTTCCCAGTACAAATAATGAGTAATCCAGTTGCCAACGGATCAAGTGTACCGGCATGTCCCACTTTTTTAATCTTGACCAAGTTTCTGATTTTGTTAGCAGCGTCAAAAGAGGTCCACTGCATTGATTTGTCGATCAACACAACTTGTCCGTCTAAAAAAGATTGCAATGCTTGCATAATAAAAAATAAAAATTAATATGCTCTAGCAAACAAAACTCTTTGTGTAGAAGGGTTTCCGGAGAAAATACATTTACCTTCTTCAAGTGGATTATCTAAAGGGATACAACGAATGGTTGCTTTTGCCAATTCCTTGATTTTATCCTCTGTTTCAGAACTACCATCCCAATGCGCAGAAACGAAACCAGCCTTGGTATCTAGTATCTGTACAAATTCATCCCAGGTATCTGCACTGCTAATATGGTCATCTCTAAATGCCAATGCTCTGTTGTAGATATTCTGTTGAATTTCTTCTAATAAGTTCTTAATATAATCTTCAATACCATCCAGACTTACACTTTGTTTTTCTTTAGTATCTCTGCGTGCAACTTCAACAACATTATTTTGTAAATCACGTGCGCCAATTGCTAATCGAACAGGTACTCCCTTTAATTCGTATTCAGCAAATTTCCATCCCGGACGCTGATTATCGGAATCATCATACTTCACTGTAATACCCAATGTTTTTAAACCTTTTATAATGGCATGAACTTTTTCATCTATCTGTGCTTTTTGTTCATCGCCTTTATAGATTGGAACAATCACCACTTGTATTGGAGCAATCTTTGGTGGCAGAATCAATCCATCATCATCACTATGCGCCATTACCAATGCACCGATCAAACGTGTGCTCACCCCCCAACTGGTTGCCCAAACATAGTCGAGTTTATTTTCTTTATCGCTAAACTTAACATCAAATGCTTTTGCAAAATTCTGGCCCAAGAAATGTGATGTTCCTGCTTGTAATGCTTTACCGTCCTGCATCATAGCTTCAATACAATAGGTATCTTCTGCTCCTGCGAAACGTTCGTTTGCGGTTTTTATTCCTTTAATAACTGGCAATGCCATCCAGTTTTCAACAAAGTCGGCATAGACTTCCAACATCTGTTTAGTTTCAACGATTGCTTCTTCTTTTGTAGCATGGGCGGTATGTCCTTCCTGCCATAAAAATTCGGTTGTACGTAAGAACAAACGGGTACGCATTTCCCAGCGAACCACATTCGCCCATTGGTTCACCAAGATGGGTAAGTCGCGGTACGATTGAATCCAATCTTTATAAGTACTCCAGATGATAGCTTCGCTAGTTGGACGAACTACTAGTTCTTCTTCCAATTTGGCTTCCGGATCAACCATTAATTTTCCAGGACGGCTTTCATCCGATTTTAAACGGTAATGAGTTACCACTGCACACTCTTTTGCGAACCCTTCGGCATTCTTTTCTTCGGCCTCAAATAGGCTCTTTGGTACAAATAATGGGAAATAAGCATTCTGGTGACCTGTGTCCTTAAACTTTCTATCCAGCACATCACGCATGTTTTCCCAGAGTGCATAACCATAGGGCTTGATTACCATGCAGCCTCTAACTGCGCTATAATCAGCCAGTTGACCTTTAATAACCAGATCATTATACCATTGAGAATAGTCCTGTTCCCGAGTTGCGATTTCCTTGCCCATTTTGTTTTATGATTTCTTTAACAAATAAACGTTATTAATAATCTAAGGTGGCAGAGTATTTGTCATACTTCTTAAGATGCCTTAGGCATCGCAAATGTATGTAACTTCACATTATCTAATTGTTCAAACCTGTCACCATGAAAAACAGTTTACTTTTTGCTTTAATTGGAGTAGGATTATTAGTTACCAGTTGCTCTACTGCTAACAAGCTAGATCAAACAGTAGATGACGTGTATTATTCACCAGGAAGACCCGGTGTTGAAAAGGTTGACATAACCAAGTCTCAAGAGAAAAAAGAAATATACGAGAGCTATGTAAACAATACCGATGAACAATTTCTACGCATGAAAGTGGGTAATTATTATCGTTGGAATATGTTAGATGACTATACCTATTGGAATGATAGTCGCTATGACTTTGGTCACTATAACTATTATAATCCTATTGGATTCAATTATTACTATTCTAACAAAAATTGGAATTATGGTTGGGGTAATCCTTACTATACTTTGGTCAATTATTATAATCCAAAATCTTCTATTGGCAAACCAAGTGAAAGTGGGATAACTGCTTACAAGAATAAAAACTATAATAATAACAATAACACTGGCTATTCTAAATCTAGTTATTACAATAGTAATATCCCTACCCCAGGTGTTAGTGGCTCTAGTAATTTTAGCAATCTGGTAAAAAAAGTATTTAGTAGTTCTGCTGCAGGTGGATCTTACGATCGAGCTGCAAGAAGTTTTGACAATAGTAGTAGTTCAAGCAGCACTTATTCTAGTAATTCAGCTAGTGGCTCTTCTGGGTCTAATGCGGCACCAAGTAGCAGTGCTGGTGGAAATAGTGGAGGAGTAAAAAGTTCTGGAAGTAGTGCAAGTACTCCTAGGGCAACAAGAAATAATTAAAACTTAATTGGTTCCTGAGACAAGAAGATAATCCTCGTATTACTTCTATAAACCTACCCATATCCCAAACCAAGAAAAATGAAAAAATATTTACTCTTCATAAGTTTCTTTTATTGTGCTAGCCTTCTAGCACAAACACCCGATGATGCTTTACGCACATCATGGTTTACACAAAATGGTTCTGGTAGAAATACCGCAACTGGGGGTGTGATGGGCTCACTTGGAGGAGACATTACTGCCAACCACGTTAACCCTGCGGGATTGGGATTATTTAAAACCAATGAGTTTGTATTATCGCCTGGCTTCAACTTGAATAATAATAAATTCAATTACAGAGGTACCGATACAAGTGCACAGAAAAACAATTTCAATTATGGTGCAACTGGTTTGATTTTAAGTTCATCATCAGATTATAAGCGTAAATGGACCAGTAGCGCATTTGCTATTTCTGTGAATCAGATTGCAAATTATAATAATCATATACAATTTACGGGCTTCAACAATATGAGTTCTTTTTCTGAAAAGTATTTAGAAGAGCTCACACACGATAAAGCGGATGTCAATGCAGCATTGAGTAATTATGTGTATGGTTCATCACTTGCTTTTCGTACTTATTTGATCGATAGTATCAGCGGGGCTGGTGGTGTGTTAACCGGATATCAAAGTTTAGTTCCGTTATCTACTGGTGTGAATCAATCTTACGATGCAATAACATCAGGAGGCTATCATGAAATTGCTTTGGGATTGGCGGGCAATATGGATGATAAAATGTATGTAGGTGGTAGTTTAGTGATACCTGTTATCAGTTATAACAGAGAAATAGTTTATTCAGAAAAAGATGCTACTAGTAATCCTAACAACAATTTCAGCAGTTTCGAATATAAAGAGTCGTTTTCGTCTAGAGGAATTGGGGTTGGTATGAAATTAGGAATGATCTATAAACCAAAAGAGTATTGGAGAATTGGATTGGCATTTCATACCCCTCAGTTGATAGGTTATAAAGATGAGATTCGATCTTCTATGATCACCAATACAGAAGGGTACGCAGGCATTCAAAGTGAATCGAGCAATAATTTAAATAGTGGCAACCCAGGAAAAAGCGAATACAATTTAATTACACCTTACCGTGCAATTATCAGTGCCAGCTATGTTTTTAGGGAAGTAAAAGATGTAAAAAAACAGCGTGCATTTTTGAGTGCCGATTTAGAATATGTTAACTACCGCGGCGCCCGTTTTTCTGCAGCAAACAAATCAGACAAAGCATTAGTGGACTATTATACACTGATGAATGATGCCATAAAAGAATATTATAAAGCCAATTTCAATTTCAGGGTTGGTGGTGAATTAAAATTTGATGTATTTATGGTGCGATTGGGTGGAGGATATTATGGAAGTCCCTATGCAGATGCAAATTTAAAAGCCGACAAAATTGTAGCTAGTGGTGGAATCGGTTATCGTAACCATGGCATATTTATAGATCTTAGTTATGCGCATGCATTTCAGAAAGACGTTCAATTTGCTTATCGCTTAAATGATAAGCCTAACACTTTTGCATCACAAACCGGAGCAAGAGGAACAGTGATGGCCACACTCGGTATCAAATTCTAAACAATATTATTTTGATAGAGACCCCCAGCTTGAAAGCTGGGGTTACAGTCTTTTTGCTCCACTCTTCACTCTTCACTTCTTCTTCACTCTTCACTCTTCACTCTTCACTTTTATCTTTTATCTTTTATCTTTTCTCTTTTCTCTTTTCACTTTTATCTCTTCACTTCTTCTATTATGACCGTTCTGGCATCAAACCAATGAATGGTATTGTCTTTCTTGAACCAAGTCATCTGACGTTTGGCGTATTGTCTTGTATGTTGTTTAATAAGCTCTAATGCAGTATCTAGATTAATTTTTCCATCAAAATGATCAAAGAGTTCTTGGTATCCAACCGTTTGAAGTGCATTATATTTTCTATAAATCAATAAGTTTCTAGCTTCTTCAATTAAACCATTTTTCTGCATCTGATCAACGCGCAGATTGATTCGTTGATTTAATAGTTCTCTGGGCAATTCCAATCCTACTTTTACAATTTTGAAAGGCCTTTGTTTTTTTGCTGCTTTTCTAAATTCAGTAATCGATGTTCCAGTTTGCCGAATCATTTCAAGGGCACGCATTAAGCGCTGGGGATTTTCTTGTTCGGCATTTATCCAAAATTGCGGATCCAATTCTTTCACTTCTTTTTGTAACCATGCTAAGCCATTGATCTCGTATTCCTGTGAAATAGTTTCACGAATATTGCCCTCGACGTTCGGCATTGCATCCATCCCCTCGCAAAATGCTTTAATATATAAGCCCGTACCTCCTACCATTACCACTGAATCCTGCTTTTGAAAAAGTTCAACTAATTTATCCAAAGCATATTGTTCAAATAGGCCTGCATTAACTTCTTCCACAATGGAATGAGAATCTATAAAATGATGCGGTACTTGATTTAATTCATCTGCATGAGGCTTCGCAACTGCAATTCCCAATTCACGGTAACATTGTCTAGAATCAGCAGAGATGATTTCAGCATGTAAAGATTCGGCTAGTGCAATAGCAAATGCAGTTTTACCAACTGCTGTTGGTCCGACTATAATATAAACCGTTTTATCCATCATAATTGCTATTACCTATTTACAAAAAAGACCAACCCTAGCAGGGATTGGTCCTCCAATAAACTATTCTGCTAGATTTAGAAAGCTTCTTCGTCCTGACCTTCTTCGGCTTCAGCATCTTCATCAGGATCAGTTGCATCTGCATCGGCATCGTCGCCTTCTTCCCCAAACCCTTCAACAGCTTCCGATAAATCATATTTCTCTTCAATATCTGCAAACTTATCGCCCAAGAGGCTCTTGGTGCCATATTGCTGCGGACCAATTCCTTCTGTTCTTGAAGTAGCAGGATAAACTAATTTACCATTCTCTTCTTTGCTCACATTGATCAGCTCAACTAAGAAAGTCCAGTTCTTTGTAAAGTCATATACATAAACAAACTTCTGATTGGTATCGCGAATTTCGCTTCCAATAGTTGTTTCAGACATCAAGAGTGGATCAACAGGATATTTTTTGTCGTACTTCTCCACACTAATTTCTCTACCCCGCTGCCAAATATCATTGCTTCTATAGAAAGTAGCCTGATGTTTGCTATCGAACTCGAATGATTTTAAAATTGCCAAATGCAGGTCATGAAAATTTTGTGTATGCTTGATAATAATATCCCTGTATACAGCATCATCTTCTTCTAAATAAATTCTAAATTTTAAAACAGCCATAGATGATTGAATATTAATTATTGTTCTTGTTAATATCGGAAAGTATGCAAATTAAGCAAGTAAGTTTTTAGAACCGCAAGAATTTAAGATTTATTCGGTGTTTGAATTCCCAATTCTGCTGCTTTCTGAAGCATAAAACTGTATGCAGCTTCAAATTCGTTAGGAATTAGTCCATCCAATATCGCTTCCCTGATGGCATCTTTGATAATCCCTACGTTTTTCCCAGGGGTAAGCGCAAAATGATCCATGATCATGCTTCCTGTAATGGGCGGTTGCCAATTACGCATTTGATCGCTTTCTTCTACCTCCTGCATGCGCTGTTTAACCAGCTCAAAGTTTTGCAGAAATTTCTTGACTTTATACTTATTCTTACTCGTAATATCAGCAGCACAAAGAAGCATTAACGCATCTATATCTTCCCCAGCTTCAAATAATAGTCTTCTTATAGCGCTATCAGTTATATTCTCGTTCGTTAAACTAATTGGTCGCAAATGTAAAGCCACTAGTTTCTGCACCAGCTTCATCTTCTCGTTAAGGGGAAGTTTTAAGCGCGTAAAGATCTTTGGAACCATTCTAGCTCCAACGGTTTCATGACCGTGAAAAGTCCACCCATGCCCCTCTTCAAATTGTTTGGTAGCAGGCTTTCCAATATCGTGCAGCAATGCAGCCCAACGCAACCATAGATCATCTGTTTGTTCACAAATATTATCGATTACTTGAAGGGTATGATAGAAATTGTCTTTATGCCCTTTTCCATCAATATATTCTGCTCCATGCAATTCAACCATTTGAGGAAAAATAATTGTCAGCAATCCCGATTTAGATAATAAATCCCACCCTAAGGAAGGCTTATTACATAACATAATTTTATTTAGCTCATCGGTGATACGTTCTTGTGAAACGATTTTGATCCTGTCGCACTGGGTCTTGATCGCCTCAAAGGTTTCAGGAACAATTTCAAAATTCAGCTGACAAGCAAAACGGATAGCACGCATCATTCTAAGCGGATCATCGCTAAAAGTCTGCTCTGGCAACAAAGGAGTTTGAATACGTTTTTGTTCAATTGCTTCTTGTCCCCCGAAAGGATCAATCAGTGTTCCAAAATCAGATTTATTTAAACTAATAGCAAGTGCGTTAATCGTAAAATCCCGACGATTTTGGTCGTCCTCTAATGAACCAGTCTCCACCCTAGGCTTTCTGCTATCGGGCTGATAGCTTTCTTTTCTGGCCCCTACAAATTCAATTTCAAATTCAGGAAGTTTGATCTGTGCAGTTCCAAAATTCTTGAAATAGGCAACTGTAGGGCGAGGTTCAAATAGTTCGGCAACCCTGTGTGCAAGCGCAATGCCATCGCCCAAACAAACGATATCGGCATCTTTGGTGTTACGTCCTATAATTTTATCGCGAACAAACCCACCAATTAAATAAGTGGGTAACTGCAATTCATCTGCAGCCAATGCTATTTTATCGAAAATAGCACGCTCTATAGTGGAACAAGGTATCTGCATCTGCTGCAAATGTAATAAGCTTTAGTGGCTATTCATTCCGCAATGAGGCCAATAACTGCTCATTGGTAATTTTCATAGCACAATTAAAATGGGTTTCAGGGCAGGCTTTTTTACCATGAATACCACAGGGGCGGCATGCTAAGGGCTCCTCAATTTCTACAATTGTACTATTAATTGAAAGCGGACCATAGCCAAAAGCAGGAATGGTGGAACAATAAATAGCGGTAACAGGGGCATTCACCGCCGAAGCAAAATGCATGGGTGCAGAATCATTAACGTAATTCATCACTGCTTGTTCCATCAATGCTGCCGATTCAAGAAATGTAAGCTTACCCGCCAAAATACTGCAATTGGTATCAGGCAAGGCAACCGCGATTTCATTACAAAGCGCAATATCGGAAGGAGCTCCTAATAAATAAACGGAATAATTTTTTGGAATCACTTGCAAAAATGCGATCCATTTACTAACAGGAAATTGTTTCGTAAACCAAACGGATGCAGGTGCAATGCAGATATAAGGTTGATTAGTATACCCTTCAATTGCAGCTTTATCAATCGGGCTTGGATACAATTTAGGTTTACTTGCTTTAGCGTCAGTTGTATTTTCGAGCAATTGAAAATTTCTTTCTACTTCATGCAAAACTATATTCCCCTTGCTAAAAATATGTTTGATACGTTTTGTAAAAAATATACTGAAAGGATTTTTATCAAACCCAATAGTTTCTTTAGCGCCAGACAAAACAGTGATAAAACCCGTTGCAGCAAAGCGTTGTACATTAATTACCCGATCGTATTTATTTTGCTGGATCTGATAAATTACTTTGTATAGGTTGGCGTATTTATTTTCTTTTTTTTGCCAAATCAATACTTCATTCAAATAAGGATGCGCAGTAAATAAGGTTTCATTTCCTTTTCTAACTAGTATATCTAATACCGCATTTGGATTTTGCAAATGCAAATCCTCTAAGAGTGCTGTTACCAATACTACATCCCCAATAAAAGCGGTTTGAATTACCAGGATTTTCTGCATTCGACAAAATTACTCAAATAAAACAGTTGACTAATCAAGAAGATATGCCTGAGATTATTCATATTCTAATTCATTGCTAAAAAACTCCCAATCAAATAAGATAAAACTTGTGAAGATTTTGTGTAGTATAAATAAAGTTCCATTATGTCTTCTTCGACTACGATTTAATTCTCTTGAACGAATGCTTTGCTCATCGATTCCCAAGCGTTGTGTAGCTTGGAGAAAAGATTTCATTTTTTCAGACGGCACTTCTATCACGACCTTAGGCATATATGGTATTGTACTATTAAGTTGATGAAAAAAACTCATATATTAAAAATTTTCGGCAACTATTTTTAATGTTTTTTAAAGCTTTAGCAGTCAAATAGTTAGCAAAATTGCCAGTCAACAATCCGTCTCTACATAGTATTAGTAGCAAATACCAAAGGCTAATATTATTGGCTTGCTGATTTCTAAGCTTTGAAACTTATGTTTGCAAAAAAATTGAGCATGTCATTACAAGCATTGATTCTGGAAGCATGGGATAATAGGGAACTATTGAAAGACAGTACATATACCGATGCAATTAGAGCAGTTATAGAAGATATTGATAAAGGCCGATTAAGAACGGCAGCACCTACCGAAAATGGTTGGGTGGTAAATGAATGGGTGAAACAAGCGATCCTACTCTATTTTGGGATTCAACCAATGCAGACATGGGAGTTAGCCCCTTTTGAATTTTACGATAAAATGCTACTGAAAAGTAATTATAAGGAACTTGGCGTTCGTGCAGTACCGCATGCCGTTGCACGCTATGGGGCTTATTTGGCTAAGAACGTGGTTTTGATGCCGAGCTATGTAAATATTGGCGCCTATGTTGATGAAGGTACTATGGTAGATACCTGGGCCACTGTGGGTAGCTGTGCGCAGATAGGTAAAGGCGTTCACCTGAGTGGTGGCGTTGGAATTGGCGGTGTATTAGAACCTTTGCAAGCAAGTCCGGTTATCATTGAAGATGGCTGTTTTTTAGGTAGCCGTGCCATTGTGGTGGAGGGTGTGATTGTTGAGAAAGAAGCTGTACTAGGTGCGAATGTGGTATTAACAAAATCAACTAAGATCATTGATGTAAGCGGACCAACTCCTGTCGAATACAAGGGCCGTGTACCGGCACGAAGTGTGGTGATTCCGGGTACTTATCCAAAGCAATTCCCAGCGGGTGAATTTCACGTGAATTGTGCTTTGATCATTGGAACACGTAAACCAAGTACCGATTTAAAAACTAGCTTGAACGATGCGCTGCGCGAATTCAATGTGAGTGTATAATTCGGATCAAGAATAAATTATGCCGCAAAACAAAAAAGATACAGTATACCAATTGAGTTTAGCAGGCTTTCTGATAACGATTTTGGGTGCTGTATTTTTTTCTACTAAGGCCATCTTCGTAAAGCTAGCTTTCAAATCTACAGGTGTTGACGCGGTTACGCTGCTTACACTTCGGATGTTGTTCTCTCTCCCCTTTTATTTAGTGGCAGCATGGCTTGCGTCAAAAAAAGAATCTGTAATATCGCTCACAAAAAAAGAATGGTTTTATTTGATATTGTTGGGCATTTTTGGATATTATCTGAGTAGTTTATTCGACTTTATTGGATTACAATATGTGTCGG
>CAIJLK010000204.1 GCA_903821465.1 uncultured Bacteroidota bacterium
CTACTTTTAAAGCTATTGAAGGCATTCGAAAAACGGGTGGCCAATACAGTGCCCGAACCCTTGCCATGAGAAACGAAGGTGTTGAAGAGGAGTTGTCCGCTTACCAGATCGATCACAAAAAGGCGCTTCTGACTAGAAGGCAAACTAAAATCGATGATGGTTAAAATATTATCCTTCTGGATCTTTCCCGTTTCAATCAGGGCTTTATAGCCGGTTAATGCATATTCAAAAGCCGCTTTCGACAGACCAAGGGTAGACAATTGTAGGGAATCGTATAGGAAGAAATTCTTGTCAATATTTTTAGCACCTGTTGGAATGGGCGCAGCAATCGAAGCATTTTTTCGAATTGTTTTTGACTTGTTAGTTCCAAAAACAAAAGAACCCATCAGCATCGCAATGGGAATCAGATAGATTCGCAATTTTTTAAAATGTTTCAATAGCATGGGGGGATTCTTATTGAGGGGCAAAGGTACTTATTCCTCCCCTTGCCACCTAGTTGTATGGGAATTCTTACATAAGGTTTAACGTATTTAGGCCTATTTATGCCCATATTTTGGTATTTCGAAAATTGTTTTCCACGTTCTATAATTCAACAATCCATCTGTTTATCTTGCAGACATGCAGGAGTATTTGAACGGATTGAATGAGCCTCAGCGGGAGGCGGTGTTACATATGAATGGACCCATTATGATCGTAGCGGGTGCGGGATCTGGCAAAACCAAGGTGTTGACAACCCGAATTGCACACTTAATGGCCAAGGGAGTTGATGCGTTTAATATCCTGGCTCTGACTTTTACCAACAAGGCAGCAGCCGAAATGAAGGAAAGGATCGAAAAGATCCTGGGCAATTCTGAGGCACGCAACCTATATATCGGAACCTTTCACTCGGTGTTCGCCAGAATTCTGCGGGCTGAGGCACATCGCCTTGGCTACCCCAGCAATTTTACCATTTATGATACGGATGATAGCCGGTCGGTGATCAAAACGGTAGTGAACGAACTGAACCTCGACGATAAACATTATAAGGCCAATGTGGTGGGCAACCGCATTTCACAGGCGAAGAATGCATTGGTTGGTCCGGCCGAATACGCCGTGGATTACTATATTCAGCAGGAAGATATGCGCGCGAACAGGCAAGCTATCTCTCAGATCTATCAGGCTTATGCCAATCGTTGTTTTAAGAACGGGGCGATGGATTTTGATGATCTGTTGTTGAAGATGCATGAACTATTGAAAAATTTTCCGGAAGCATTATATAAGTATCAGCATAAGTTCAAGTACATCTTAATTGATGAGTATCAGGATACCAATCCGGTACAGTACGAGATCACGAAGTTGTTAGCGGCAGTGCACGAAAATATTTGTGTGGTGGGTGATGATGCACAGAGTATTTATAGTTTTCGTGGCGCAACGATCGAGAATATCTTACAGTTTCAGAAAGATTATGATGATGTGAAAATTGTGAAGCTCGAGCAGAACTATCGCAGCAGCAAGAATATTATTCATGTGGCCAATGCAGTGATCAAAGTGAATCAGGGACAAATTCCAAAGAATCTGTGGACCGATAATAACGAAGGAGAGAAGATCCGTTTGGTGCGAACCATGACCGATAACGACGAAGGAAAATTTGTAGCAGATACCATTCAGGAACAAAAACTACGCAACCATTTTTATAACCAGGACTTTGCGATTCTTTATAGAACCAATGCGCAGAGCAGGGCGTATGAAGAGAGCTTGAGAAGGATGGGGATTGCCTATCGGATTTATGGCGGTGTGAGTTTCTATCAAAGAAAAGAGATCAAAGATTTCCTGGCTTATCTGCGTGTGATTGTAAATACACAAGATGAAGAAGGATTGAAACGTATCATTAATTATCCTGCTCGGGGAATTGGAAAAACGAGTATTGAAAAACTAGTGATTGCAGCGAATGATTTGAATATCTCGATGTTTGAAGTGCTGACAAGAGCTGGAGAGTTTGGATTTAAAGGCGGCACACTAGAGACCATGCAAAACTTTGTAACGATGATCCGTTATTTCCAAAGTTTGATGGCAGAAAAGAATGCTTATGATTTGGCTATTCAAGTAGGCAAGCATACTAATATTGTTAAGGAATTATTTAGCGATAAAACCACCGAAGGATTAGCTCGATATGAAAACGTTCAGGAGATCTTGAACTCAGTTAAAGAATGGACGGAGAGTCCGAGTAACGATGATGGAGAACTAGGTGATAAAAGTTTAGGTTCTTATCTGCAACAAATTAGTTTAGTAACTGATGCAGATGATAACAAACAAGAAACCGATGTGGTGAAGTTGATGACCATTCACGCTGCAAAGGGTTTGGAATTTAGTTGTGTATTTGTGGGAGGTATTGAAGAAACATTGTTTCCAAATGCAATGGCCATTAATACGCGTGAAGAATTAGAGGAAGAAAGAAGATTATTTTATGTAGCTATTACAAGAGCGAAGCAACATCTTTGGCTGACTTATGCCAATTCAAGATATCGATTCGGACAGCTGGTACAGAATGAGCCGAGTAGATTTATCGATGAAATGCCGGAAGACTATGTAGACAAAAGTTATGCAGGTGGTGGAGCACGCAATAACGCTGGAACCCAATTTGGTAGCGCGTTTGAGCGGATGCAAAGAGGTGGTGGCTTTGGAGCAGCTGCATCAGCAGAAAAAAAATATGGTCCCCCTCCATCAAAGAAACCCGATGCAGGAAAAACAAAACCAGAATATTTACCTATCGTTCCTCCATCATCAAAAATAGTAGAGCATCAGCCATCGGGAAATTTTGTAGCGAGCGATACGAGTAGTTTAGCAGCGGGACAAAAAGTAGAACACCAAAAATTTGGATTCGGGATGGTTGAAAAAATTGAAGGCTCTGCACATAATCCGATCGCAACAATTCAGTTTGAATTGAATGGAGAAAAAAAGATCATGTTGAATTATGCGAAACTGAGGATCGTTAGTTAGCGTTCATTTTTTTGATTACGGGGCTTCAACTTTTTTTCAATGGAAGCTGGTGCATATACGCCACCGGTTGAGCTAGGTAATAAAGTTAAATTCGGTAAGAATAAATAGGTCTCAGGTAATAAAAAAGCGAAAGAAGATTTTGAGCTAGGGAAAGTTCGTTTGTATTGTATTAGAACTTCCATCTGCGGGCGATCTTCTTGCACAAAGGGTTGTACAGAAAGTGGATATTTATTCCACCTTGAACCAGCAGCCCAATAACTGCCATTAATATTATTCTCACTTAAATACTTCAGGAAATTATCAAGCACAGGCAACCAGCGCAGATCATTGTCAGGAATTCCATACTCACCAACAGTGCCACGTTTGTTATGATCTTTTAACCATCTAACGAAGGGCATGATTCGTATCACTCCTGTAAATTCTGTTGCGCCGCTGCTATCGTAGTTTTCGTTATACCTACCCGAATAATTTTTATCGAAATAACAGTGCGCATCATAAATTAAATTGTTGTTCGGGTCCACCAGATTTTTTAAAACATCGCTGTATTGTCTCCAATTTTCTGCATTCGCATAATTATCGCCGGAAATGATAATGCTATTTTTTTTGTCCACCGTACGAATCGCTTTTATGGTTTCTTGTGCCGTAGTAAACCAATCGAACTCGCCCATATCATGTGGCTCGCACATAATTTCAAAACCATAAACATTTTTAAAATCGCTTAACTCAGTTGCCATCCTCACCCAAAAATCTGACAGATGTTTTCTCGTTACGGTAGTTGAGCCAACTATATAATCGGTATTACCAATTCTATATCGTCCGAAATTGTGCATGCTTAAGAGCACTTTGATATTTCTTGGTCCGCAGTAAAGTATCACCCTTCTGATCTCATCAATATTAGACTGATCCAACTCCCCACCCTGCACAGGTTGAACACGCTCCCATTTGAAGGGAATGGTCATTAATTGAAAGCCCTGCTGATAGAAATATTCAATATCGTCGTTAGAAGGATAGGCATAGTCTTTATTCAAAACCCCGGGAATGGTTTTTTCTTCAAATTCAGCTCCGCAGATATTAATCCCGTAAGGAATCCCTTTCGTTTGAGCAAAGCCTGAAGAGCCAAGCACTAGAAAAACAATCAAAACTAGAATTAAACGCATAAGAATCACTTCAACCTATGAACGTAAAATACAGGTTAAATATTGACTCAAAATGTAAATAATGACTCGATTTGCCATTAAATCGGTTTTCGATATCCGAAAAATATGGCGCTCATGGGGTTTCGTTCGCTTCAAAAGGGTAATCCCTGTTTGCTTTTGTTTAAATTTGCAGCAGTATTTATTTTGGTAAGCCAGAATAAAAAAATATTAACTATGATCCAAACAGGCAACCCGGTAATCAGTATTTATACCGAAATGACACCCAATCCAGAGACAATGAAGTTTGTTGCTAACAAACTATTGTATCCAGGAAAGAGCATTGATTTTGCAGACGAATCTTTGGCTGCTCCATCACCTTTGGCAAAAGAGCTATTCGGTTTTCCTTTTATCAAGAGTGTATTCATTGCCAGCAATTTTATTACCCTGACCAAAACCGCTGATACAGACGATTGGCAGGATGTAATTCCACCTATCAAAGCCTTCTTGAAAGAATATTTAGAGAATGGTGGTGTTGTGGTGAATGATGAGGAAGTAGCAAAAGTAAAACAGGAATCTACCAATACTGTTAGCGAAGACGATGATGATATTGTAAAACGCGTAAAAGAATTGTTAGAGAATTATGTAAAACCAGCAGTTGAAATGGATGGCGGCGCCATTCAGTTCAAGAGTTACAATGATGGTATTGTGAACCTGATGTTACAAGGATCTTGCAGTGGTTGTCCCTCTTCAATGATTACTTTAAAAGCAGGGATTGAAGGAATGATGAAAAGAATGATTCCAGAAGTGAGGGAAGTTGTGGCAGAAGCGGAATAATAAATAGTTTGTTGAGTGTAATTAGCGCCCCTCCGATACATGGAGGGGCGTTTTTGTTGTAATTTAGTTTGCAGATTGAATTAGAAATGAAAAAATCGCTCGTAAGTTTTTTACACAACCATTGGGATGCACTGTTGGCTTCAGTAGCAGGTTGTGTAGCCATATATTATCTCACAAAATTTGGCGGCATAGGTATATCACCTGATTCGGTTGGTTATACTGTTGCAGCAATTAACTTAAAAGAAAAAGGCGTTTTGATCGATTTTAATGGATTGGCCTTGGTTGATTTTCCTGCTGGGTATCCGATTTTTCTTTCTGTAAATTATTTACTAACCGGAATTAAGCCAGTAGTATTAGCGCCCTTTATCAACGCAGGTTTATATGTTGGCGTAATTCTAATGAGTAGTTGCATTATGCAATCGATTCAAGGAATCACCCGAGGGTATCGAATAGTCATACTGGTATTGTTGGCTTCTAGTCCATGTTTATGGGAAGTATACAGCATGATCTGGTCGGAAACCTTATTTCTGTTTTTGATCTTGTTATTTATAGTGACTTGGAAAAATTATAGCAGTAAAAAAACGGTTGGATCTGTATTTCTTTTTGCATTAGTGGCGGCTTGTGCATTTGTTACCAGATTTGCGGGAATCACTTTAATTGCAACGGGTATGGCGCTGCTATTTTTTGATGGCAGTCTGGCGTTATTTAAAAAGATCAAATTCTTATTGGTTTTTTTAGTTGTCGGAATTTCTTTAGTAGTAATGAATTTAATTAGGAATCATTATTCCAGTGGAACACTATCGGGTGTAAGAGAAAAAGCATTAAGAACTGTTGCTGATAATATACTGGATATCGGCGCTGTGTTGGGGGGATGGTTTCCTTTTATTGGAGAATACCAATTAGTTGGAGCGATCGTTTTTTGTTTACTTGTATGTTTTGCAGCTGCACAAATTATTTATCGAATTATACAACAACAATTTTATCTCCGACAAGAAACTGCGATCTATGGTTTTTTCTTGGTGTACAGTATTTTCATTGTTGCCGTTTCAAGTATCTCCAGATTCGAAGAGCTAAGTAGCCGATTATTATCGCCGATGTATATACCCATGATTTGGGTATGTACTAGTTGGATCCCAAATTATATCAATCAAAAAATAAAAACAATTCGGATCGCATTGTTATTGGTTGTGTCGGTATTTTTTCTGGCTTTTCTTAAAAATCAATACCTGCAGAATGCTGATAATTGGGAGGGAATTTCATATGCAGGTATTCCGGGTTATTCAGAAACGCAGTGGAAAGAATCTCCAACCATACAATATATCAATGCACATAAAGAAGAATTTTCTGGCGCCATATATTCTGATGCTTATGATGGTTTGTATTATTTAACGGGTGTGAAATCCTTACCATTACCACATAAAGAAATTGAAATTGAAAAGCAACTTTTTTTATCTAACCATGTATTAATTGTTGTTTGGTTTAACGATGGGGTTAATACAGATTTGATTGACCTTGATTTTATTAAGGAAAGAAAAAAACTGGTGCTCACAAAATCATTTGATGATGGAGCCATCTATTTTTATAAAGACAGTACAATTGCAAAATAGTTTCACTAAAGCAACACTATGACGATCGACCAATTTTTGGAACAGCTCATCAACGGAATTAAGCAAACTGGGTTCTTAGAATTCATTGGTGTGTTCGCCGGCATTGCTAGTGTTTGGTTTAGTAGAAAAGAAAATATCTTGGTGTATCCGATTGGTTTGGTAAATACAATTATTTATATCTATATCAGCGTAAAGGGGCATTTATTGGGTGAAGCAAGTGTGAACCTGTATTATACCGTAATGAGTGTTTATGGTTGGGTATTATGGAGTAAAAAAGATCAGATAAAACACGAAGCGATTTTACATATTACCCATAGTAATGCAAAAGAATGGATGATCCAATTATTGTTCTTCGCAGCATTTTATTTCGCGATTTTTTTCTCTCTTACTTGGGCAAAGCAAGCATTTGCTCCCGAAGCCATTCCTTGGGCAGATGCGTTTGCAAGTGCAACCGCTTATACCGGCATGTGGCTCATGGCTAGAAAAAAAGTAGAGAGTTGGATCTGGTGGATTGCAACAAATATGGCATCAATTCCGTTGTACTTTATAAAGGGATATGTTTTTACCAGCGTTCAGTTTATCGTGTTATTGATCTTAGCGGTGATGGGATTAATTAGCTGGCAAAAAAAAGCAGTTAAAGTATGAATGTAAAAAGAGTGGTGGTAATCGGACCAGAATCAACAGGTAAGAGTAGTTTATGTGCTCTATTGGCCAAAAATTTTAATAGCAGCTGGTGTCCGGAATATGCGAGAGAATATCTGACGCTTAACGGAAAAGCATATCAGTATAACGATCTATTAAAAATTGCGAAAACGCAATTAATATTAGAAGATGGGTTTGCCGAAGAGGTAAAACAACGTAAGAAAAATCCCGTATTATTTGTTGATACAGATATGTATGTAATGAAGGTCTGGTGCGAATATGTTTTTCACCAATGCCACAAATTTATATTAGAGCAAATCTCAGAGAGAAAATACGATCTCTATCTTTTATGTGATGTTGATTTGCCCTGGGTTCAGGATGAGTTGAGAGAATATCCTGAAGACGGACCAAGAAAAGAATTATTTCAAATCTATAAGGACCTATTAGTGAATCAATCTGTGCCTTGGGTAATTATTAGGGGTGGATTTGAAGAACGTGAAAGAACCGCAATTGAAGCAGTGAAACAATTACTTCAACAATAATTGTATGTCTTCATCATCTTCAATATTGTGCATTTGTTGTAGAATTTGAGGATAACGCCAACTCACTCGATTGCTCATTGGTTTTACAGAAAATCTTTTTGGGTTTGGTAAACACGCAATGATCATCGCAGCTTCAGCCCTGCTTAATTGTTTAGCGGGTTTTCCAAAGTATTGTTGTGAAGCTGCTTCGATACCGAAGATCCCCGGTCCCATTTCAATGGTGTTCATATACACTTCTAAGATGCGATGTTTACCCCAGACAAGTTCTATTAAAATGGTAAAATAAGCTTCTGGAATTTTCCTGATGTATTTAGTGATACCACCACCCTGCCAAAGAAAAACATTTTTTGCAACCTGCTGCGTGATGGTACTTGCGCCAGCACCGATTGGTAATTTTTGTTTCTTTCCTTTTTTCTTAGGCTTCAAACTTTTTTCAATCGCATCCCAATCGAAACCAATATGATCGGGGAAAGCCTGGTCTTCACTTGCAATGGCTGCCAATTTTGCGTTGGATGAAATGGCTTGTCCGCTTACATAATCTCTCTTTAAACCGTAACTGAAACTATTACTGATCTGTGTTAATGTAATGGGTGGCATGATCCACTTGCAGAGAATGGTATAGATCAGAGAGGACAAAAACATCCATAGCATTATTTTTTTTATGACTCTCCAAAACCTTTTCATCATTTTCTGCGTGTTTACATATGTATAGTGGTCATCCTATATTTTTTGCCCATGGGCAGATAGGTTTTGTGACTTTTTTCTAAAATTTTGCCTAACACAAAAAATCCTGCAGCGATACCCAATTTAGGAAGATTGTCTGATCCAAAAACGGGATCAGATTTAATGAGACTATTAATTACATTAAGGAAAATATAAGCGCCACTTCCTAACTGAAATAAGCTTCCGTTACTAATTAAATTGCTTGAGAATCCTCTTTTCGGCATCCCATATATTTCACTGATATGAAATTTCAATAAACCAAAATGCACGGTATCGATCGTAGGGAGACCGAATTGATTACCAACCTGACGAACCTGAATTTGATCGATCAAAACAGAATCGTTTTTGATGGATTTAATAATTCCTTCGATCCATTGTTTGCTACTGAATTGAAATAGAATATAAGAACCAGTGGTCCATGATTGTATGGTCTGGTTATTTTGCTTCAGCATCAGTACGTCTCTTTGTGCCATCACAGAAAGCGAAAAGATGCTGCAGATGAGTAAGCCAATTAGTTTCATGTGTATATTCTATTTTAGCTTATCACCAAAACTGAGAACTCCCCAGCAAAGCGCAATCCCGAAGCCAATTAAAATTAACCCAGAAAGTCGATTGATGTTGTGTAAATTTTTAACGGTGAGTTTTGGTCTGAGTTTACCTGCCAATGCTACTTTCAAGAGATCTGTTGTCAACACAAAAATTAGACAGGTTCCAAACACAACCATTCGATATTGGAAGGGGTTGCTGTAAGTTACAGAGTCGGCCAGGATAGCGGCGGACCAAGCAAACCAGAAAATGAAGACACCCGGGTTGAGCATGTTCATAAAGTATCCCGACAAAAACGTAGCCACCCAATCTCTTTTACGGAAAACCTTTTCTTTTAAATTATTCTCATCATCTACTACCACTTTCTTAAAAAAGAAAGTATAGATCCCAACGCCGATCAAGAAAAGACTTCCTGTTACCGCAATAAGTGTTTGATGTTTTAATGCGGTATCAAAAAGTGATGTGAAGAAATTACAAATGAGTAATAGTGTAACATCGCTAGTAGAAACACCGGCAACAAAAACATATCCAGCCTTGTGTCCGTGATTGATACTTTGTTTAATAATGGCAAAAATCACCGGGCCCACTGAAATAGCGAGAAGGATACCTAATGCCAAACCTTTAATGAGGGCTGCTACCATTAATAAAAAATAAAACGATAAGATTAATATTACTTAAATGGGTTCTCCCTTTAAGAATTTTTGCCAATCGGCTAACATGCCACCTTTTAATACGCGAGGAAATTTATGCTGACCGCCCACTTTTCCTTTTGCTGTCATAAAGTTCATAAAATCTTGTTCGCTCAAAACGTCCAACATCACTTCTTTCAATGCACTTCTTCGTTCAACAGCATAGTCGTCGTTTAGTTCGCAAAGATGCTTGTCAATCTTTTTAGCAAGCAAATCCTTATCTACGGTATCATTACAAGCCACATACCATTGGTGTGCGAAGAAATTTCCATGAGGTACGCCAGCAACAGTAAATTCAGGGATACTAATATTCATTTCTTCACTAGCCAGTTGAATGGCTTTATTCATATTATCAACACTCAGGTGTTCGCCAACCAGACTTAAAAAATGTTTGGTTCTACCTGTAATGATGATCTCGCATCGATCCTTATCAACAAAACGAACGGTATCGCCAATCAGGTAACGCCAGGTTCCGGCGGTTGTGCTAATGAGTAAGGCATAATCTTTTCCTTCTTCCACTTCATGAATCATGAGTGCTTCGGGTTTATCGATCATATCGCCGTTAGCGTCGAAATTATTATCATCAAAGGGAACGAATTCAAAAAAGATATGCTCATTGGTTACCAATTTCATTCCTTGCGCACACTGACGGTCCTGATAAGCAATGAAACCTTCGCTTGCCAAATAAGTTTCAATATAAGTAATGGGTTTGCCCAATAATTTTTCGAATCCTTTTTTATAGGGTTCAAAGCTTACGCCGCCATGTACAAAGAAGGCAAGGTTGGGCCACATATCATGGATATTGTTCAGTTTGTAGCGCTCGATCACCATTTCCATACACATTTGAATCCAGGCGGGTACGCCAACTAAAAAGCTGATATCCCATTCAGGCGCTTTGTCAACAATTTCCTCGAGTTTTTTATTCCAATCTTTTTCCCTGGCGATTTTCTTTCCGGGTTTATAGAAGGGTTGAAACCAAAAAGGCGATTTTTTCTGGGTGATACCACTTAGATCGCCGGAATAATAACCGGGACCCTTTTCTAAATCCGTACTTCCGCCGAGTGTTAACCAACCTCTTCCTAAAGCACCAAGTGGAATATCTTCATAATTACGAAGGGTGAGTAAGTGCTTGATCATGGCAATTTTGTTGCCTCTCAATAAGTCGTTCGTAATAGGTAAAAATTTGCTGGCCGATTCACTCGTGCCGCTACTCAAAGCATAATATTTGATCTTGCCGGGCCAGCAGATATCTGATTTGCCTTCCAAGGTTTTATGCCACCATTCTTTATAGATCTTATTATAGTTATAGGTAGGAACCAGTTCCTGAAACTTTTTTCCGGTATGTTTACTCAGTAAGACATCGTCGAAGCGATAAGTTTGACCAAATTCGGTGAACCTAGCTTTTCTTAGCATCTTCCTTAAAACCTGCAATTGCTGCCTCCTAGGATTATTCTGAGGGAGACGCAAGGCTTTAAGAATGGAATTAGGGAGCTTGATATCAAGTATTGCCATCGCTAGAACAACGTTATTAGTTACACGAAGCTAAAGCAAATGCTTTAAAAAACGCTAAGATTTGGTATTAGTAGCAAGGGCCTCGCCCTCTGTTTCCTTAGAATCGCTACCAACAATGCTATTGGATTTGTTGCCATGAAAACGAAATTGGGCATCTGTATAGCTAAATCGTTCCAATTCTTCGATGATTTGCTTCCAGCTAAAATCATTGGATTCGCAGAAGAGAATTACCGTTTTTTGGTCTATTTGAAGTTCTTTGATTTTTGTCGGGTTTTCCACAATAATCATCTCTTTTGCCCTGTTTTTATCGTTATTTTGTCCATTTTCGCTCATTTTTAAGAAAAAAACACCGATTTTATAAAGTAGCGAAATGAGGCCACGAATGATGATAGCTGCTTGAATAAAAAAGCCAAATAGACCTGCTTTTAGTCCCTTGTAATTTTTTCTTACAAACAGCAGCATGGCATTATAAAAAAGCAAAACATAGTTCAGGCTACCCTTTCTGGTACTCTCGCCCTTAAAATGAATAATGGTGGAGCCAGCAAAATAATAGTTGATAAACCCGGCTTTCTGAATGCGATAACTCAGATCAATGTCTTCGCCATACATAAAAAATTTTTGATCGAAGGCTCCGGTTTGGTCCAGCACCGATCTTTTAATCATCATAAAAGCCCCGGCCAACACATCAACCGGGTGGTTTTCTAAAGGATTTAAATGACCCAGTGAATAGCGATTAAATCTAGCTGATCGAGGAAATAGGGCAGAAAGTCCGACCAATTTACAAAAAGCAGTGATAGGTGATGGGAAGGCCCGTTTACTCTCAGGAAGAAACTGACCAGACCCATCGAGCATTCTAATACCCAAGGCACCTGCATTTGGATGGGACCTGATAAATTGAAGGCATTGCGTTAAACAGTCGCCCGGAATCAAGGTATCTGGGTTCAGAAAAAGAATGAACTCACCCTTGCAAAATGGGAGAACCTGGTTATTAGCGGCTCCAAAACCTATATTTTTTGGGTTTTCAATAAAATGAACAGCGGGAAACAGCGGTCTTAAGTACGACAGTGAATCGTCTGTTGAATGATTATCAACCACCCAAATTTCAGCATCAATAGTAGAAACAGCTTTCAGAACAGTATGTAGACACTGTTCTAGAAAGAATTTGACATTATAATTGACTATAATAATGGATAGTTCCACGGAAAAAAATCTAATACGAATTAAGAAAATTTATTCGGCTATAACAAAGATGCTTATTTGCGCACGAAATCTTTCATAATCCTGATAATCGGCGGTACTTTTGTATAATGATGTTAAAGCAAACGCTCATCAAAGCTGCAGAAACTGGTGCTGCTGTGATGAAAAGCTATTTCAATGGAAAATTTGAAATCAGCAATAAAGAAGGGATCAATAATTTGGTTACAGAAGCCGACCATGCTTCTGAGAAAGCCATATTTGAAGTAATTAAAAAAGATTTTCCTGATCACTATATTTTGAGTGAGGAAGCGGGTGAGATTATACAGGACTCAACTTATAAATGGATCATTGATCCGATTGATGGCACTGTGAATTTTGCAAACGGCATTCCTATTTGTTGTGTAAGTATTGGAGTAGAGCAAGCAGGCAAAATGATATTGGGTGCTGTTTATAATCCCTTTATCAATGAATTCTTTTTTGCACAAAAAGGTTTTGGCGCCACACTAAATAATAAACTAATTCAGGTTAGCACAAAAACAGAAGTAGTAAAGAGTTCAATGGTAACAGGTTTTCCATACACTTATTTGGATACACCAAACGGTCCGTTGCAGGTTTTCGAAAAATTAATTCGTAAGGGTGTACCAGTAAGAAGATTGGGTAGTGCAGCGATCGACTTATGTTGGGTTGCAGCAGGAAGGTTTGATGGATTTTATGAGCACGAATTACAAGCATGGGATAGTGCAGCAGGATTTTTAATGGTAGAAGAAGCAGGAGGAAAAGTCACTGATTTTAAAGGCAATGATTATTCACCTTATCAACCACATATTATTGCAACAAATGGTTTGATACACGATGAATTATTAGCTATTATAAATGGTGGCGAACTGCGCAGTTAAGAGCTGCATGAAAACTTATTTGATGAATTAAAATTAATTATGGAAGAAAGAACTGAGATAGCCGACTTGGGTGAGTTTGGATTGATAGAATACCTGACTAAAAATTTTGAAATTCAAAATGCAAGCACTGTTCTAGGTGTTGGTGATGATGCTGCTGTGATCGATCATTTTGGAAAACAAACAGTCATCACGACAGACTTATTATTAGAAGGTGTACACTTTGATTTAATGTATACGCCATTAAAACATTTGGGTTATAAATCTGTGATGGTAAACCTTAGTGATATCTATGCAATGAATGCTATACCTACACAGATCACGGTAAGCATTGGAATTAGCAATCGTGTGAGTGTAGAAGCGTTGAATGAATTTTATGAAGGCATTTATGCAGCTTGCGAAAAGCATCATGTTGATTTGATTGGTGGAGATACTTCCACTTCTCAAAAAGGATTCATTATTTCAGTTACTGCAATTGGAGAGGTTAGTCCAGATAAATTTGTAAAACGCAGTACCGCCCAGAAAGGGGATCTGATCTGTGTTAGCGGCGATTTAGGTGCTGCATTTTTGGGATTAACATTGATGGAAAGAGAGAAAAAAATCTATCTAGAAAATCCAAAAATTCAACCTGACTTAGAAGATGAAAGTTATATAGTTGGCAGGCTTTTAAAACCTGAAGCAAGAAAAGAGATCATCGAATTTTTCGAAAAGAACGAGATCGTTCCTACATCTATGATGGATGTGAGCGATGGGGTAAGTAGTGAAGTATTGCACTTGTGTAAACAAAGTAATCTTGGATGCAGAATTTACGAAGAGAAATTACCGATATCGGATGAGAGCAGAAGAGCTGCTTACAAATTTGGTTTAGATCCTACGGTATGTGCATTGAACGGCGGAGAGGATTATGAATTAATTTTTACATTGAAGCAGGAAGATTATGACAAGATCACTTTCAATGAAGAGATCAGTGTAATTGGATACATGACAGATCTTGAAGAAGGTTCTAAATTATTAACGAAGGGTGGAAATGAATATCCAATAACTGCACAGGGTTGGAATGCATTTACCAAATAAATAAATAGCATGCAGAAAGTTCAATATTTGATAGGGCTTTTCTGCGTGCTTTTTTGTTGGTCCTGCGGCAGCTCCCATAATAGTCAGTATACCCCCAATCAAAAATTTGCAGCTGCTGACCTGAGAGAAGATACAAAGATCCTAGAAAAAATTCTAGAGTCCAACCACCCCAGTCTTTACTGGTATACACCTAAGGAAAAGATGGATGGCTATTTTGCAGCAACTATCAATGGTATACAAGATTCATTGAATGAAGTGCAATATAGAAATCGAATTGCAGCGTTGGTAAGTCAGATACATTGTGGTCATACTGTTGTACTTAATTCAAAAGCATTCGCAAAATATTATTCCAAAAAAAGGTTGCCACAATTTCCACTCGCGATAAAAGTTTGGGAAGATAGTTTAGTGGTAACGGCAAGTATTTATCCCAGGTCAACCACGATTAAGCGCGGCACGATCATTACCTCTATCAATGGAAGGTCTAATAGAACTATGCTTGATAGTTTTTATCAGTATATCAGCATTGATGGAAATATTGAAACCTATAAGAGTCAGCGTGTAAGCAATAATTTTGGCGCATGGTATAAGAATATTTTTGGTTTAGATACGAGCTATCTAATTGGTTATATCGATTCTTTGGGTGTGGAAAGAAAAGAAAAACTGGCAAGTTTTCGATTACCTGTTATAGATAAATCGAAAATGGATTCTTTACAAAAAATATTTTCAGCATATAAGATTCCAACAAAAAAAGAGATTAAAAAGCAAATGAGGAATGCGCAACTCTCCTTAAAATTCGACGATACAACCAGCACGGCTTATATGCATTTATCGAGCTTCTCTATTAACGGCTTACATAAATTTATGCGCCAATCGTTCAGGCAGATGGAAGAAAAGAAAATAAAACATTTGGTGATTGATCTGCGTGATAATGGCGGCGGCCATTTGAATAACAGTATCCGACTTACGCAGTATTTAGTGAAACATCCTTTTAAAGTTGCCGATACGGTAGCTGCGATCAATAGAAATTATGCCTACGGAAAATATATTAAGGAGTCGCTCTGGTTTTGGTTCCCCTTGAATTTCAATACTACCAAAATGAGCGATGGCAGGTATCATTACCATCGATTTGAGACAACGCAACATCAACCTTTCTCGAAGCATCATTTTGATGGAAAAATTTATTTATTGCAGGGGCCAGCTACTTTTAGTGCCGCTACTGTATTTACTTCTAGTTTAAAGGGACAGGTGAATGTGCAATTAATTGGAGAGGAAACGGGTGGTGGCTATTATGGAAATACGGCGATTCATCTTCCAATGATTGTATTACCTAAAAGTAAAATTCAGGTGTCACTTCCTTTATTTAGGGTGGTGTTAGATAAAGACAGACCCAAGGGCCGTGGCGTAATGCCTGATATTTTTGTTTTGCCAAATTCTTTTGCGATCAGACAGGGAGTTGACCTAAAGATGGAGAAAGTAAGTGAAGAGATAAAAGTGAAAAGATAAAAGATAAAAGTGAAGAGATAAAAGTGAAAAGATAAAAGATAAAAGATAAAAGTGAAGAGTGAAGAGTGAAGAGTATTTTTTCCGCAGCAAAATTAATCCGCTGTGATTAGATTTTCTACGATTAGGTGTTCATTTAAGCAAACAAGATTTGCGGGATAACCTACCTGAATCTTTCCCATTGTGTTACTTCTTTCTATTGCTTTTGCGGGATAAGTACTTACCATCCGAAGGGCTTCATCTAGAGGAATAGCTACTTTGTTCACTAAGTTTTTTACAGATTGGATTAGGGTCAGCGCTGATCCGCTTAAGATTCCATTGGATTCATATTTGTCTCCCTCTAAGTGATGGGGGTATGGACCAATAGTAGTTTCAGCAACGGCATCTGTTATCACAAATAAGCGGTTGCCCAATTGTTTTTTTGCGATTTTTATGGCTTCAAAATCTACATGGTATCCATCAGGAACCACACTGCTCATGACTGTGGGATGATTAAATACAGCACCTACAAATCCTGGTGAGCGGTGTTGCAAGGGACTCATCGCATTATACAAATGAGTTACAGTATTGATACCATTATTAAAAGCAGTTGTTGCTTCTTCGAATGTTGCGTTACTATGTCCCGCCGATACAATTATTCCCTCTGCTTGAATGAATTGAATAATTTCTGGGCTACATACTTCTGGTGCTAATGTGATTATTTTGATCACATCCTTTCCATATGCCAATAATTCTTTCACTTCTTCTAGAGATGGTGGATGAATAAATTTTTCGAGATGTGCTCCTTTTTTGGAAGCATTGATCCAGGGACCTTCCACGTGTAAACCCAAACAACCTTTTCCACCTTGTTCCCAATAGGCTCTTACCCCATCAATGCAGGAATAAAAAACCGCATTACTATTCGTAGCTACCGTTACAACAAAATGTGAAGCACCTCCTTTGCTGCAATATTCATACAATCGAAAGAGGGAATCGGCGCTAGGGTATACGGCTAGTAATTTTTCATGGGCACCATATATTTGAATATCCACAAATGCAGGAGCTATGATATCATAGATGGGCCCAGCTTGTGGAGGCATTTGGTCAATCGGCAGTATTGCAACAATACTACCATTTTCAACTACCACTGCATGATTGATTAAACAATCGCTACCCGTATATAATTGCTTGGCGAGGTAAGTTTTCTTAATCATTTTGTTGGTCTTCTATAATATGAAAATTGTCAGCGTCTTTCCAAAACGGAAATTTATTGCGAACCTCCATCAGTGGTTCTTTTGTAAGTTCAAAACTATACACAAGTTCTTCATGTTCCTTGTTAAAAACAATATTTCCCAATGGATCAATGAGCATGCTATCGCCACTATGATTAATTTGGTTTCCATCCGCCCCTACCCGGTTCACTCCAATTACATAACACTGGTTTTCTATTGCCCTTGCTGTAAGTAAAGTTTTCCATGCATGGTTTCTTCGCTCTGGCCAGTTGGCAACATAAATGAGTAAGTCGTATTCTGGTGACTCTTTGCTTTGCTGACGGGCCCAAACGGGGAAGCGTAGGTCATAACAGATTTGTAAATTAACTTTCCAACCATTCACACTAGTGACCAACCGCTTATTGCCAGCAGTATAAAATTGATCCTCTCCTGCAAATGCAAATAAATGTCGCTTATCATAAAAACCAAAGCTTCCATTGGGTAACATCCAGATGAGTCGATTATAATAATTACCATCCTCCTTAATTATCAGACTCCCTGTTAAGATAATTTTTTTCACAGCAGCAATCCGTTTCATCCAAGCAATCGTTTCTCCATCCATTTTTTCAGCATACAAGGAGGGTTTCATGCTAAAGCCAGTGGAAAACATTTCTGGAAGAATTACCAGATTGGTATGCTCGGTAATGCCCAAGATTTTATCTTCCAGCATAGAAAGATTGCGTTGTTTGTCTTCCCAGAAAAGAGCAGTTTGAATAAGGCTTACAGATAGAGTATGCATAAATAAAGATATATCGTGACTATAATATTACTCTTTTTCTTTTGATCTTATTTGGGCAATGGCCTCCTGAATTAAATTGGCTTCATATCCTTTTTGTAAAAGATAATTCGTTGTCTTTACCATTCTATTCATCCATTGCTCTGTTTTGACGGACTTCCATTTAACAGAAGCTAGCTGCAGCAAACATTTTCGATAGGCTATTTCATCAATAACCTGTAAGCCCTTTCGAATATTATAGGAACTTACTTTTTTTTGTTGCAATGCTGCATTGATTTTGATCCGTCCCCATTTTTTTGAACGAAAATGACCCCCTGCAAAAAGTAAGGCAAACCTTTCTTCATTTAGATACGCTTCTTCTATCAGGGTAGATAGAATGGTCTCCACATCTATCTTAAACAATCCAAATGAATAGAGCTTGTCCTTTGTGTCAGAATGACACCTTTCCTGGTAAGCACAATACTGTTTAATTTTTTGTAATGCCTGCTCTTTTGTGTAATGTTTATTCAAAACAAATTCTTTGAAAAAGGAAAATAAGAATATTATATTTGTAGAAGGCCCACTTGATTAACTGTACGAAGGTAATAATAACCTATTTTTTATGAGTACATTAAAACAGAACGTTTGTTTAATTGATGACGATAAGGTTTATCAGTTTACTGCTAAAATGATTTTAGAAGCTACTGGTCTAACTAGTAGTATCAAAACCTTTTTTAATGGGAAGGAAGCAATTGATTTTCTAAGTAATCCCGAAAATCATCAAGAAGGCACTTTACCCGATATCATCTTTTTAGATATCAATATGCCGATTATGAATGGGTGGACTTTTTTGGAAACATACGATGAAATCAAACAAAGTTTGCCTAGAAACATTGTTATTTATGTGGTGAGCTCTTCGGTGGACGAGAGTGATATCCAGAGGTCCCGAAGTTTTGCTAGTGTTACCGACTATGTTATTAAGCCCATCAATCGAGAAAAATACCGCCAGCTACTTTCTGTCTTAGGTTAAGAATGATGGTTTTCAATCCACAACTCATTAACATTAATTGATTTCTTCTACGAAAGGGGCATTTCTGTGGAGGGAATATTAACATTTTACAGTAGGTTTGTTGGAACATAAATTTGCAGAATGAAATTCATTGTTTCTTCCTCCTCTTTGTTAAAACACCTGCAGCAAATTAGCGGTGTGATTAATGCTAATACAGTATTGCCGATATTGGAGGACTTCCTTTTTGAAATTGAAGACAAAAAATTAAGTGTAGTTGCTACCGACCTCGAAACGGTGATGCGTGTTCAGATGGACGTTGAAAGCAAAGTGAATGGTAAAGTGTGTATTCCAGCCAAAATCCTCTTGGATACTTTGAAGAATATAGCAGAGCAACCTTTGACTTTCAATATCGACAAAAACTTCTCTGTTGAGATCACTAGCGATAACGGTAAGTACAAAGTGATGGGCGAAAATCCAGACAACTTCCCGAAAGAGCCTTCGGCTGACGATACTACCGGATTTAATATGAGCAGTGGTGCTTTATTAACCGCTATCAATAAAACCCTTTTTGCGGTTAGCGGAGATGATTTGCGTCCTGCAATGACAGGTGTATATTTTGAGTTGACCAAAGATTATGTGCAGTTTGTAGCTACAGATGCGCATCGTTTGGTAAGATATAAACGTACAGACACCAAGGCTTCAAAAGTAGATTCTTTCATTGTGCCTAAAAAGCCTTTGAATTTATTGAAGAATGCTTTACCCGATAATGAAGATGAACTAACCATCAGTTATAATAGCAATCACTTATTTGTTCAGCACGGATCTACTCAAATGATCTGTCGCTTGATCGATGCACGTTTTCCTGATTATAAAGTAGTAATTCCGGCCGACAATCCTTATAAATTAATTGTAAGCAAGTCTGATTTTCAGGGTGCTTTACGTCGAGTAAATGTGTTCTCTAATAAAAGTACCAATCAGGTTGCTTTAAATATTAGTGGTAGCGAATTACAACTAGCTGCACAGGATATCGACTTTAGTTTTGAAGGTAATGAACGTATGAATTGTTCTTATGATGGTGAAGACCTTCAAATTGCATTCAATGCTAAATTCCTGATCGAAATGCTGAATGCAGCAGATACAGATGATGTGAAGATGGAATTGTCAACCCCAACTAAAGCTGGTTTAATTAAACCAACTGAACAGGCTGAAGGCGAAGACTTGCTGATGCTTGTGATGCCTTTGATGTTGAATAACTAGAATAACTTCTAATATTAAGTAAGCCGTCCCGAGAAATCAGGACGGCTTTTTTTGTAAAATGATCAATAGCGGAATCTAATATGTTTGTATATTGAATGAAAATTGCTTGCCCCCATGATAGAATCTATTGTAAATTATTTTGAACATATTCCTAGCCTTCATCGTGCATTGATTTTAGCCGGAGGGATTAGTTTTTTCTGGATCATAGAAACCTTTATTCCGCTTTTTGGATTCAAATACAATAAGTGGAAACATGCATCTCTCAATATTTTTTTCACGCTCACTACTATCATCATCAATTTCGCATTTGCATTATTAATTGTAAAGGCAAGTGATTGGGCGGTTGGCCATCATTTTGGATTAATGCAATTAGTATCAATGCCGCTCTGGGTATTTATGATTGTCGGATTATTATTAATGGATTTGATTGGAGCCTACCTGATTCATTTGATTGAACATAAAGTAAAGTGGATGTGGAAATTCCATATGGTGCACCATGCCGATACGCATGTTGATACAACCACTGCAAATAGGCATCATCCTGGTGAAAGCGTTTTTCGTGCGGTTTTTGCGATGATTGCCGTGTTAATTTGTGGTGCCCCGATGTGGTTATTGATGATGTACCAAAGTTTAAGTGCGGTATTATCTCAATTCAATCATGCCAATATGAGATTGCCTTTATGGTTGGATAATGCCATTGGTTGGGTAATTGTTTCCCCTGATATGCATAAAGTTCATCATCATATTGTTAGGCCTCAAACAGACAGTAATTATGGAAATATCTTTTCTATTTGGGATCGGATTTTCGGGACCTATAATTATACGCCGATTGATACGATCGTATACGGATTGGATGTTTTAGATAATAGCAGGGATGAGAATCTCGCCTTTCAATTGAAAATTCCATTTGATACCAGCGTGAAAACGGATTATTAATCGATTCAACGCATCTTTGCATAAATAGTTTTTATGAAGATCGCCGCATTTATCCCAGCGCGTTATGCTGCTTCCCGTTTTCCAGCAAAACTCATGCAGGAATTGGGAGATAAAACTGTTATTAGACATACTTACGAAAATACAGTTGCAACTGGTTTGTTCGATGATGTGTACGTAGTTACTGATAGCGATATTATTTTTAATGAGATCAGTGCTCACGGCGGTAAAGCTATCATGAGTATCAAAACGCATGAAAGCGGAAGCGATCGCATTGCAGAAGCTGCAGCAAATATGGATATTGATATTATCGTAAATGTACAAGGTGATGAGCCTTTTGTTCAGCGAGAACCATTAGAAAAATTATTAGCAAGTTTTACAGGAATTGATGGTGCGTCTGTAAAAGTGGCTTCATTGATGCAAGTATTGAAAGACAGTACATTAATTGAAGACCCTAACTATGTAAAGGTTGCAGTGGATCGTAATATGAATTCATTGTTCTTTTCAAGGAGTGTAATTCCTTATCCTAGAAACACAGAACTAGCAACTACTTATTACGAACATATTGGTGTGTATGCATTCAGAAAAGAATCTCTCATGCAGTTTACTAATTGGCCAGTGACGCCTTTGGAAGCGGCTGAAAAAATTGAGTGTCTTCGCTATCTTGAATATGGTATTCCATTGCGTATGGTAGTTACTACTTATATGGGAGTGGAGATTGATACACCAGCCGATTTGATCAAAGCCGCGAAGCTTTTAAAATAGTCGACCCACAATTAATAACAGCAATCGTTTGAAATTTTTAGAGTGAAGCTTTATGCAAGGCTTTTACTATCTTTCTGCATCAAAACAACGATTGCATATGAATCAGAACAAGCTTCTCCGCTGGTCAATTGTAGTAGCACTTGCCGGTTTTATTTTTGGATTTGATACAGTAGTAATTTCCGGTGCCAATCAACCAATCAAAGAACTTTGGCATACTTCTCCCCTTTTTCATGGATTCTTTATTATGTCAATGGCCTTATGGGGAACCGTAATCGGTGCATTATTCGGAGGAATTCCTACAGAAAAATATGGCAGAAAAAAAGTATTGCTTTGGGTAGGTATTCTATTCGCCGTATCAGCTTTTGGTTCTGCATTTGCAAACGATCCCTATGTGTTTTCATTCTTTAGATTTATGGGTGGATTAGGCATTGGCGTATCCTCTGTGGTAGCCCCCATTTATATTTCAGAAATCTCAACCCCTAAAACTAGAGGAACACTTGGAGCATTGTATCAATTCAATATTGTATTTGGAATTTTGATCGCCTTTTTATCGAATTATTTTTAACAGGGATTTGGTGGAGCGAACGACTGGCGTTGGATGCTGGGTGTATTAGCCATTCCTTCTATCCTATATACATCATTGGTGTTTGGAATTTCAGAAAGTCCGAGGTGGCTAATCTCTAAAAAAAATGATCAGGAAGCCGCAAAAAAAATCATGTTACAAATTGGTGTGGAGGATGTAGATGCTGAAGTAGCGAGTATCATTCAAAGTAATCAGCACGATGCAACGGCTGGAAATGCTTCTGAATTTTTTAATGCGAAGCATAAGAAAATTATTTTCTTAGCTTTTCTGATCGCATTTTTTAATCAGGTTTCGGGAATCAATTTCATTTTATATTATGCACCGGAAATTTTGGAGAAAGCGGGACTAGCAGCTAAAGAATCTTTATTCAATTCAATTGCCATTGGCGGTACCAATTTGATCTTCACTTTTGTGGGATTGTATTTGATTGATAAGCTTGGAAGAAAAACATTGTTATTGATCGGTTCATTTGGATATATCCTAAGTTTATCGTTGGTTTCCTATGCTTTCTATGCGCATACAGGTCCCTTGTTTTTAATGTCATTCTTATTATTATTTATTGCATCTCATGCAGTTGGTCAGGGTGCAGTGATCTGGGTATTTATATCAGAAATATTTCCGAATAAGATCCGCTCTGCGGGTCAGTCCTTCGGTGCCAGTATCCACTGGGTTTTTGCTGCCATCATTACTTTGGTAACCCCGTTTTTTTTAGATAAGGACAATGGAATTTTTAAAGATAATCCATGGCCCATTTTTGCATTTTTTGCAGGGATGATGGTTTTACAATTGATCTGGGTAGTAACAAGTATGCCGGAAACAAAAAACATTTCCCTAGAAGAATTAGAAAAGAAACTAATCAAATAAATCTTTGTATATGCGCAAGTATGTTTTAATCATAAGTCTATTTTTTATTGGAAAAATTGCAGCGCAAAATCAAATATTATATCACTAGTAACCGACTAAAGTTAATTAAAAAGGGGTAAAAAAGTAGGCTCCAAAATGGAGCCTACGGAATGTTGTAGATTTGTTTTACGAGAACAATAAACAACATGAGCAAAAATACAGAACTTAAATTAGTCGGTCAG
>CAIJLK010000205.1 GCA_903821465.1 uncultured Bacteroidota bacterium
CAACCTTCCGAAAAGTTCATCATCATTATGTATAGGAAATCCATAATGATTGTCATGATAGTTTTTGTGCAAGCTTTTTCTTGGCTCAACCATATTTGCAATAACGATACAGTATGACATACTAGTTTTTTGTAGGAACAATAAAACTAGACTATTTATTTTTTTACAGCAAGCGCTTTTAAAAGCAAATTTGCAACTGCTTCAGATGATGCTGGATTCTGCCCAATAAATATACTGTTGGTCAATACTATTAGTTGAAGTTTAATTCATTTCAATAACGAATTCTTCTAAAGGCAATCTTACTTTTTTCATGTTTACAAGCCAATCGTTTTTTTCATCTCTATAACCTAAAGGTAAAAGTGTTACACTGCGTAAGCCTTTTTCTTTTAAATTAAGTAATGAATCTAAGGCCTTAGTATCAAATCCTTCCATTGGTGTTGCATCTACTTTTTGTTCAGCTGCCGCAAGAATTGCTGTTGCAAAAGCTATATAAGATTGCTTAGCTGTATGATTAAAGTTTTCATCAGCAGTCTTAGGCAGATAGGCTTTCAATAACATATTTCTGTAATCATCCGTTACAGTATCTGGTAAATTTCGCTCAGCATTGTTTCTGGCAAATACTTTGTTAATGCGTTCCTCCGTATAGTTATCCCAAGCAGCAAAAACCAACAGATGCGAACAGTCTGTCACTTGTGACTGTCCATGTGCAATTGCCTTAATTTTTTCTAATAAATCTTCATTAGTGATCACCAATACTTCAAATGGTTGTAATCCAGAGGAAGTTGGCGCAAGCCTTGCAGCTTCTATAATATAGTTTATTTTATCCTGTGATACTTTTTCACCATTCATTTTTTTTGTTGCGTATCTCCACTTTAAATCATTGATTAAACTCATATAAATTTTTTTGCAAAGCTATGAAGGGTTATTCATTGATTTGTGAATATTATAATCAAAAAAGAAAAGAATATCTAAACAAAAAGTGAATTAATTTGTTTAAAATTAATCAACATATATACAAATTATGATAGACCAAAATAATATATCAGAGATTATTATAGCCCCTAATTCCAATAACCCCTTAACAGTTAAAAGAATTGGCTATGGTACAATGAGATTAACGGGAGAAGGAATTTATGGGGAACCCCCTAATAGAAAGGAAGCGCTAGAAATCTTAAAAAAAACAAATGAGTACGGAATTCGTTTTATAGATACTGCCGATTATTATGGTGAAGATGTTACTAATCGTTTAATTGTTGAATCATTATATCCCTATTCATCTGATCTAATCATCTGTAGTAAAGTCGGCGCAACTCGTAAACCAGATAAGAGTTGGATCTCATTTAATCGTCCGGAGAATTTAAGAACTAGCATTGAAAACAATCTACGTACACTAAAATTGGAGCAAATGTCGCTGGTGCACTTTAGGGTGATGCCTCACTCAGATACACCATTTAAAGAATCAATGGATGCGATGTTTGAATTACAAAAAGAAGGAAAAATATTACACTTAGGAGTTAGCAATGTTAACCCTGATGAATTAAATATAGCTATTGCAATGGGCACTATTGCTACAGCCGAAAATATGTATGGGCATGCGCAACGTACTACATTAAAAACAGCATATGGAGAAAACAGAGGCGGAGAAGAAATATTAAAGATCTGCGAACAGAATGAAATCGTAATGATCCCTTATTTTTCACTGATCAATTCGCTTCCAAAAAAAGATGACAGAATCAGTAATATGGCTAAAAAATATAATAAAACTGAAGCACAGGTTAATCTGGCATGGTTATTAAAACGTTCCCCTTATATTTTACCAATACCTGGAACATCCTCATTAAAGCACTTTGAAGAAAATTGCGAATCCATTCAAATTGATTTATCTGAAGAAGACATGAATTATCTTAATTAAACATAAGGTTCTTATCTAGAGAACCATCATTTAGAACAAATATTTCATACAGCATACTTTAACAATAAAAATGAGCACTAATTACTTAGTGCTCTTTTTTTATTGAATTGACTACCCAAGGTTCCCATAAAGATTGGGCGATATGGATAGCATTAATTAAAATTAATAGCCTGGATTTTGATACATATTAACAGGATCTAATTTATATTCATTATAAGGTATAGGAAAATAATAGTCCTTTGATGTCATGTTTGTTAATGGAGAATTATCAAAGTTAGCTTGAGACTTTGATTGAAAATATGCTACAAGTTCTGTGGCATTAAAAAATCTAGTCAAATCATGCCAGCGATGATGCTCGAATGCAAGCTCTACTCTTCTTTCATGTAATATTGCCAATTTAAGCGTTGGATATTTTGCTTTATAATTTGCATCATTTTGCATAGTTGCGTAAACTGGCATACCAGCTCTTGTACGAACCATATCCAAATATTTCATTGCATTAGCATTATCTCCCTGATACATATATGCTTCTGCAATATTCAATATCACATCAGCATAACGGATCAGAATCCAATCATTACCGCCGTAACCAAGTGAACTTGCAGTTGCACTAGCATCACGGAATTTAGTGATATAATATCCATTTACTGCAGGCGCTAATTTAACAGAGAAGCTTGTACGAACATCCCCAGTTTCAAATTCATTCAACAAGTCCTTAGTGAAAAGTCCACCTGCACCTTGCGAAGGGAACAATGACAATAATGTTTCACCTTTTGCCTGATTGTTTTTAGCTAGAGAAGAAGAATAAGTAGCATCTCCCTGTTTGTACGCAATTTGGAAAATTATTTCTGTATTGGTTGATTTTTTGTTTACATCAAATACATCTGCAAATGGAATATCCGAAAGATTTACAAAGGTCTTTTGATTAAAAGATGCTTGCAAGTATGTCTGAGCATTTGTTACATTAGCAGTATTTACTGTTGTTTCCAATGTTGTTGCCATAGTAAGATACACCTGACCAAGTAATGCATTTACTGCTTGTAAAGAAACTCTTCCTTTATTAGCGGCTGATTGAACTACTGGTAATCCTCCATTCAAAGCATCTTTCAAATCTGCAACGATTTGATTATATACCACATCTCTTTTTGCACGAAAAGTTAAAGCAGCAGATTGTTCTGCAGAAGTAAGTCGATCTGTTACGAGCGGCACATCACCAAACTCTCTTACAAGATTGAAATACATATATGCTCTGATAAATTTCAATTCTGCAACATATTGAGTTTTGGTAACTGGATTTGCAAATGAAATTTTATCGATCACCGACAAAATTAAATTTGCCCTTGAAATTGGTGCATACAAAGCTGTCCAATGACTTTGCAAGTAACTATTACTAGCCACAATTGAAAAAGCTGTGAACTGGTATGGTTCGCCGTTGTTCGACTGGTTATCTGTTGTATTTACATCATCCGCACGATCGTCGGTCCACAGTTGTGCTCCCTCTCCAACACAATTGGAACTTCTTAAAGCTTGATAAACACCGTATACTCCAGTTGAAATATCTATTTCAGTTTGGTATCCATTATCAACAGATACGCCATTGGGGTTAGTTTGTTCAAGAAATGTTTTGCTGCAACTACTAGATCCTAGTAGTAAAATCAGCGCTATGCTTATTGAAAATATTTTACGCATAAAATTATGTTTGTTAATTGTGATCAATGGAATTAAAATTGAACTTTGATACCGGTGTTAAATGAACGTGCTAATGGATATTTACCATAATCTACACCAGGTGTTAGGTTACTACCATTATTGAAATCAACTTCTGGGTTATACCCCAAATATTTAGTAATGGTAAATGCATTATCAACAGATGTATACCATCTCAAACCAGTGATCCCTAATTTTTTAGTGAATGGTAAAGAAGAAAGGTTTACTCCAATAGTAAGATTAGTACATCTGAAGAAAGATCCATCTTGTAAATAGTAATCAGACAATCTGGTACTATTACTTTGTGATCCCCCTCTTGAAGCTCTGTACTCAACTCCATTACCTGGATTTGCATCACTACGATATCACCTGATGTTCTCTATATACATTCACCCTTTACTTACCAGTGCTTACAACTCTCAACTAATAAATCTCCTATTCCAAATATCAATCATTGCCGTATCAATTACAACTTACTTTCACATTCACGTAGACATATCACGTCATCACATAGGACCAAACATATATCATTCAAACATAGTTTTGTATTACTCTTGATCACTCTAATAGATCATCATCATTCAATATAA
>CAIJLK010000206.1 GCA_903821465.1 uncultured Bacteroidota bacterium
GGTTCAATAGATGAAGTATTCCCGCATATCCATGGCCCCATCAATTTAGATGCAATTGTAGAGGTTACTAAAATCTAACAGATGCACAAATATCTGGTAAACGCAAGCATACAACTTTTGCCTCTTGCTCAAGATAAACATCCATATGAATGGGTAGATGATGCCATTGAGATCATTCAAAAATCTGGCATTAAGCATGAAGTTGGAGCTTTTACTACAGTATTAGAAGGTACTTACGTCGAAGTTATGGAGGTGGTGAATCAGGTAAATGAATTCTTATTTACAAAAGGGTGCACCGAATGGATAACAAATGTGCAAATTCAGATTAGAGCAAATGGAGATATGACAGGTGATGAGAAAACTGAAAAGTATCAATAACTCAATAATTAGTGCAGTTGCTTCCAGCTTTTAAGCTATCAATGTAAGGGCTAAAGCCCAATCTAATCAGGGATTCTCAGCCCCCTAGGCTGAAGCCTAGGGTTAACATATGCAAATTAGATTAACCCCGGCCTTTAGTCTGGAATGAAAATATGTGTTAACCCCGGCCTTTAGGCTGGGGGTGTTGATGCATACCAGAAACGGGCTTTAGCCCTTACGCTGTGGTCCTTCTCAATAATTAATAAGTAGGATTCACTCCCACATAATTTGCTGGAGTTATTGCTTTCAATTCTTTCTTCACGGCACTGGAAACTTTCAATCCTGCAATAAAGCTTTGTATTGCTTGTTTATCAATTTTATGGTTTCCTCTTGTAAGATCTTTCAATGCTTCATAAGGATTTGGATAATTTTCTCTTCTCAAAATTGTTTGAATAGCTTCTGCCACTACTGCCCAATTATTATCTAAATCTTCTTTCAATTTTGATTCATTCAACACCAGTTTATTCAACCCTTTTTCTAATGAGTTTAATGCAATAGTTATATGTGCAACAGGCACTCCAATATTTCTAAGTACTGTAGAATCGGTTAGATCACGTTGAAGACGGCTAATCGGAAGTTTCGCTGAAAGGTGCTCCAGTAAAGCGTTTGCCATACCCAAATTTCCTTCTGCATTTTCAAAGTCAATAGGATTTACTTTATGTGGCATTGCTGAAGACCCAACTTCCCCGGCTTTTGTTTTTTGCTTGAAATAGTCCATGCTGATATAGGTCCAGATATCTCTACATAAGTCGATCAGGATATTATTGATTCTTTTTAAACTATCAAAATGTGCAGCTAAACTATCGTAGTGTTCAATTTGAGTTGTGAATTGCATTCTTTGTAAACCCAATCTGGTTTCTACAAATTCATTACCTAACAATACCCAATTTTTTTTAGGGAATGCTACGTGATGAGCATTGAAATTTCCAGTGGCACCACCAAATTTTGCTGCATAAGGAATATGAGAGAATAGGGATACTTGATTATTAATTCGCTCAACAAATACCATGATCTCTTTTCCCAATCTTGTGGGAGAAGCGGTTTGTCCATGCGTACGAGCTAACAAGGAAATATTTTTCCAGTCTCTTGCCAATTTCTGCAAATGATTTTGCAGATTTATAATATTGGGTAAATAATCAAATTCCATACAACGCTTCCAACTAAGAGGAATAGATGTATTATTAATGTCCTGTGATGTTAAACCAAAATGAATCCATTCTTTTAAATGAGCAATTCCAGCTTTCTCTAATTGTTCTTTTAAAAAATATTCAACAGCCTTCACATCGTGATTGGTAATAGATTCGATCTGTTTGATTTGCTGTGCATCTGTGATACTAAATTCATCTGCTACTTTCTTAAGTGCAGTACGTGCTTTTATAGGCAGTTTGAAAAAACGTTTATCAGCCAGAAAAAAGAAATATTCGATTTCTACAAAAACGCGGTACTTAATCAATGCGTATTCCGAAAAATATTCATCTAATTGATTGACTTGTCTACGATACCTACCATCGATAGGGGAAATGGCTGTAAGATGATTGAGTTCCATGAATGTTTGTTGTAAGAGGTTTATTCTGTTTCTTTGCATGCAAATTTAACTGAATTGAACAAGAAGATACGTGTTGGAGCAGTAAGTTATTTAAATACCAAGCCTTTTTTACATGGAA
>CAIJLK010000207.1 GCA_903821465.1 uncultured Bacteroidota bacterium
ATGAAAATGCGATAATTAGATTAATCTTATATCGCGAGATAGAGCAGCGGTAGCTCGTCGGGCTCATAACCCGAAGGTCGGAGGTTCGATCCCTTCTCTCGCAACTTAAAAGGCCTCTATTGAGGCCTTTGTTATTTTGTACCTTTAGCAAATGAAAGTAGGTTTTGTTAACATATTTGGTAAGCCGAATGCCGGAAAAAGCACACTGATCAATGCGTTGATTGGTGAGAAGATGGCGATCACTTCACCAAAGGCGCAAACAACACGCCATCGTATCAAAGCCTTCTTGAATGTTCCTGGAGTATACCAAATTATTTTCTCAGACACACCAGGTATCATCGATCCGCAATACAAATTGCACCAACATATGATGACATCTGTGAAAAGCGCTTTGGAAGATGCGGATATTGCGTTGCTGATTGTGGATGCGAATGAAGATTTGGAAGAGATAGATGGCATCTTTCAAAAATTACGTTTAAAAGTACCTGCACTGATCGTTTTAAATAAAATCGATAAAGCAGGAAACGGAAGAATTGCGCTAGCAGAAAAGTTCTTTTCAGAAAAAAGTTATTGCAGTAAGATTGTTAAGATCTCTGCTTTGCAAAAAGTGCATCTGAATAAATTATTGACTTCTATTTTAGAATTATTGCCAGAAGGGGAACCCTTTTATAGTGAAGAGGATTTGAGTGATATGCCAACAAAATTCTTTGCATCAGAAATGATTAGAGAAAAGATTTATCAATTGTTTGGCGACGAGATTCCTTATCACACTGCAGTATTGATCAATGAGTTTAAGGAAAGGGATGATATCGTTAAAATTCAAGCCGATATCATTGTGCAACGTGATACACAGAAGTTTATCATCATTGGTGAAAAGGGTAAAATGATCAAAGAGATTGGAACATTAGCAAGAAAAGATATTGAGCAGTTTATCAATAAGAAAATATTTCTGGAATTGTTTGTAAAAGTGCGACCTAAATGGCGTGACAACGACCTTCAATTAAAAGAATACGGATATAAATAATGGTTAGCTTGAATTTTCAGGTAACTAACATAAAAACATTATTTAAGGAGGATTTATTATGAGTTATACAGTAGCAATTGTTGGAAGACCCAATGTTGGAAAAAGCACTTTTTTCAACCGTTTATTAGAACAGCGTAAAGCGATTGTTGATGATGAGAGCGGTGTTACGCGTGATCGTCAGTACGGCGTTACCGATTGGAATGGCAAAACCTTTAATGTAGTTGACACGGGTGGATTTGTACCTAATACCGATGATATTTTTGAAAGAGAAATTAGAAAGCAAGTAAAAATTGCCATTGAAGAAGCAAATAGTGTCATATTCATGGTTGATGTAGTAACAGGTATTACAGATTTAGATGAAGTAATGGCCGATATGTTACGCAGAACACCCAAGCCTGTTTATTTGGTGGTGAATAAAGTGGACAATAGTGCACGCCAATTGGATGCAACAGAATTTTATAGCCTGGGTCTTGAAAATACTTTTTTTGTTAGCAGTATTACTGGAAGTGGTACAGGTGAGGTGTTGGATGCAGTTACTGCGCATATGAAAGACGAAGATTCTGATGAGACCTTGCGTGATAATGAACTGCCAAAATTTGCCATAATTGGTCAGCCGAATGTTGGTAAATCATCTTTATTAAATGCATTGATAGGAGAGGATAGAACCATAGTAAGTGATATCGCTGGTACTACCCGTGATACTATACACACACACTATAAAATGTTTCAGAAGGAATTCATGCTGATCGATACAGCGGGAATCCGTAAGAAGAGTTCTGAAAAAGACGATCTCGAATTTTATTCCATTATCCGTGCTATTAAAGCAATGGACGATGCGGATGTCTGTTTGCTTTTGATAGATGCAAAAAAAGGAATTACTGCACAGGATGTAAGCATATTTAGTTTAGCTACGAGAAAAGGAAAGGGAATTGTAGTACTTGTAAATAAATGGGACCTTGTTGAAAAAGAAACCAATACGGCCCGGGATTATGAGAAATTGCTGAAAACAAAATTCGCTCCTTTTACCGATGTGCCCATCTTGTTTATTTCAGTATTGGAGAAAACTAGGATTTTCAAAGCAATTGAATTGGCTATTGAAGTAAATGATAACCGAAATCGTAAAATCCCTACTTCTCAGTTAAACGATATAATGCTCAAAGCGGTAGAAGCCTACCATGCGCCTGTTGTGAGAGGAAATACAGTAAAAATCAAATATGTAACCCAGTTACCAACTGCAGTTCCATCATTTGCATTCTTTACCAATTATCCAGAAGATATCAAGCCAGCCTATAGGAATTACCTTGAAAATCAGTTGAGAATAAAGTTTAAACTGACTGGGGTGCCTATTCGGATATTCTTCAGGAAAAAATAGAACATATGATGCGAAAATATATATGTTATATTATTTGTATAATATTATATTTGCGACATTAAAAATTTTAAAAACAAAATTACAATGAAAAAAGTATTCGCAATTTTGGCTGTTGCTGGTGTAATGACAGCTTGTAACAACGGTGAGAACAAAGAAGCAAAAGTTGATTCAGCTGTTGTTAAAGTTGATTCTGCTGCTAAGAAAGTTGATTCTGCTGCTGTTAAAGTTGATACTGCAGCTAAGAAAAAATAATTAGTAAATTGTAGAACTACTTTTTTGTATTTCTAATATTTTTTACTTCTTGCAAGAAGGTCCTCCCGAAAAACGGGAGGATTTTTTTTGTGTCAGTTTGTACTAAATAACCGATTTATTTGGCAGTGGCATCAATATTGCAATATTCAGCTTTCCTTTGCATATCCATTGCAATGGAAGGACTGTGACAAATTGACCAAAGAATTTACCTATGTTGAAAGAAAATATGTTTTTTCGATCGGAGGATGATACCGATTTCATGCCGATTATTCCGATTAATGAGAATGAAAGTGATCAGGACAAAAATCTGGTCATTCCAGACATATTACCCATTTTACCGTTAAGAAATACGGTACTATTTCCAGGTGTTGTATTGCCTATCACTGTTGGTAGAGATAAAAGTATCAAAGCGGTAAATGATGCTTACAAACTGGATAAGCTTGTGGGAGTTCTTGCACAGAAAGATGCAAATATTGAAGAGCCCGCTCCAAGCGACCTTTGTAATATTGGTACTGTTGCAAAAATTGTGAAACTGATCAAAATGCCTGATGGGGGCACAACAATTATCATACAAGGTAAAAAGCGTTTCGAATTACTTGAAATGCAAACAGATGATCCGTATTTCAAAGCCTCTATTCGATTATTGGAAGAAGATGTTTTACCAGTTGCGGAAGATTTTAAGGCCTATGTAAGTAGCATCAAAGACCTTGCCGCTCAGATTATTCATTTGTCGCCCAACCTACCTACCGAAGCTTCCATTATCTTAAAAAATATTGAGAACCCTTCTTTCCTGATCAATTTTGTAAGTAGCAATTTAAATAGTGATTTAGTCGAGAAGCAAAGCTTGCTTGAGATTCATGATATCTATAAGCGTGCAGAAAGGCTTATTCATATTTTAAATAGAGAATTGCAGTTTGCTGAATTAAAAGATAAGGTTACTAATAAGACACGTACTGAGATCGATAAACAACAGCGCGAATACTTTTTGCAGCAGCAGTTGAATAGTATCAAAGATGAACTCGGTGGTGATAGCAATGATCGGGAAATTGCCGACATGAAAATGAAAGCGGAAGCAAAAAAATGGCCGGAAGCTGCGAAGAATCTTTTCAAAAAGGGAATCGAAAAGCTCGAAAGGATGAATGCTTCTACACCAGATTACTCGATTGTGTACAATCATTTGGACTTGATGCTTGATCTTCCCTGGGAGGATTATTCTGCCGATAATTACGATTTAAAAAATGCACAGCTTGTACTTGATAAAGACCATTACGGCATGTCAAAGATCAAGAGCAGGATCATTGAATATCTGGCGGTATTAAAGTTGAAGGGCGATATGAAGAGCCCAATACTTTGTTTTTTGGGCCCTCCCGGTATTGGTAAAACATCTTTGGGAAAATCGATCGCACACGCAATTGGTCGAAAATATGTTCGTGTAAGTTTGGGTGGATTGCATGATGAAAGTGAGTTGCGTGGACACCGTAAAACCTATATCGGCGCCATGCCAGGAAGGATTATTCAACAAATTAGAAAGTGTAAATCATCTAATCCAGTGATGGTATTAGATGAAATTGATAAAATTGGAACCGATGGAAGAAGCGATCCATCTTCCGCTCTATTGGAAGTCTTGGATCCGGAACAAAACAATACCTTTTATGATAATTATCTAGAGTTAGAATACGACTTAAGCAAAGTTCTTTTCATAACTACTGCAAATAATATTCAGAACATACAACCCGCATTACGAGATCGATTGGAAATAATTGATTTAAGTGGCTATGCTATTGAAGAAAAAGTGGAGATCGCAAAACGCCATTTAATTCCAAAACAAAAAGAAGCACATGGCCTCAATAAGATCAACTTTAAAATGAACGATAAGTTGGTCGAAAAAATTATTGAAAGCTACACCAGAGAAAGCGGCGTTCGTGAATTGGACAGACAACTTGCATCCATCATGCGCTATCAAGCAAAGGAATTCGCTATTAAACACAAAGTGAAGACAGTCTTAGCCCTTTCTGATATTGAAAAGATATTGGGACCCTATCGCTATAGCAATGAGATTTACAAGACGGCAAATATGGCTGGTGTTGCTGTAGGTCTGGCATGGACTTATGTGGGTGGAGATATCCTTTTTATCGAAGCAATACTAGGTGATGGGAAGGCGGAAATGAAACTCACTGGGAATCTCGGAAATGTGATGAAAGAGAGTGCTAGCACAGCTTTGAGCTATTTACAAGCTAATGCTAAAAAGTTCGGGATCGATCCTGAACAGTTTGCAAAAAAAACAATTCATATTCATGTGCCTGAAGGGGCTACTCCTAAAGACGGACCAAGCGCTGGGGTTACGATGTTAACCGCATTAGCTTCTGCGTTCACAGGCAGAAAAGTGAAACCATATCTTGCAATGACTGGTGAAATTACTTTGAGAGGTCAGGTTTTACCTGTTGGAGGAATTAAGGAAAAAGTGCTGGCTGCAAAAAGAGCCGGGTTGAAAGAAATTATCATGTGTGCCATGAATGAAAAAGATATACTTGAGATAGATAGTAGCTTTATTAAAGGGGTGCAATTCCATTTTGTTAAAACTATGCAACAGGTTCTGGAACTTGCATTAGTTTAGCAGTAGAATTGAATGTATGAATCGCATCTTATTGTTACTCTTATTTTTTGCCGCCAATAAGGTTAATGCACAGACGTTGGGAGGCAATGCCGTATTTAATTTTCTAAATCAGCCTAATTGCGCACAATTGGCCGCAGCGGGTTCTGTTAATGTGAGTAGCATTGGTAATGATTTGGGTATGGCTTTTCAGAATCCTGCGCTATTACGCGATTCCATGCATCAGCAACTAAGCTCTTCATTTTATACCTATGCCGAGGGTGTTAAACAATATAGCATGCAGGCGGCATTTCATATGGTATCAATACGATCTAATCTTGGGGTTGGCGTGCAATACCTCGATTATGGCTCACTTACTCAAACCGATGCTTCTGGGAATGTGTTAGGTGCTTTTAGACCATCTGATTATGTGGTGCAAGTCATGTTTTCAAAATCATATAAAGAAAAATGGTGGGTAGGTATTAATTCGAAATTCATCAATTCTAATTATGGTGCTTTTAAATCGAATGCCATTGCATTTGATGCAGGGATTGCCTACTATGACCCAGAAAATCAATTGCAGGTTTCTCTGCTTGCAAAGAATATGGGACAGCAACTAAAAACTTATGATGGGTCAAGTAAAGAAGAACTGCCCTTTGATCTTCAAGCGGGAATCACCAAACGCTTAATGAATGCTCCGATACAATTTTCCGTGACTGCACACCACTTGCATCGTTTCGATATATTTTATAACGACACACTCTTTAATGCACAAGAAGGTGATGCGAGGTTTAGTGCCAATAACAATTTCCAAAAATTATTGGCACACTTGGTTTTCTCTACGGATGTATTTTTAAGTAACCAATTTCAAATTACTGCAGCGCTAAATTTAATGCGTCGTCAAAGCCTCAATGCGTATAATATTACAAATGGACTGAATGGTTTTAGTCTCGGGTTTGGGGTGCTTCTTAATAAGCTGCATATTCGTTATGCAACTGGTTTTTATCAACAAAATCTCTTTCATCAATTCTCCCTAAATTTTAATTTGAAAGGAGATAACCTTTAGTTAGAGATGCAGTTGTCCTGCAAAGCTTTGTCAATTATGAAATGATGATGATCTACATGGTAGATTGTAAAATAAATCATTTCTCTGCATGTGATCTTACCTAATAGGGGATGAGGCAAAATGCATTGATCTAATTCTTCCTCGGTAAAATTGCTTATCCCTTTATTGATTTTAGTAATGATCAATTGAAGTTCTTTTTTAAGTGGTTCTTTTTTTTCGAAACCAACGGGAGCCGGAATAAAATTGCCAGTTGCTTTGGCGCCTTCAGCAATCTTTATTAAATATTTTTCAACTAACTCCTCATAAGTTTTTGATTGTCTATTAGCGGTTCCGAAAATTAGTTGAAGTATAAATTTGGGCAGTCGTACAGCTAAAATCAATGGCTTAGTTGATCTTACTAAATGGTCTAATTGCTGCCCTGCACTCCATTTCTCGGTTAGGGCAAACAAAAATTCTTTTTCACTTAATGTATTGATATAATTAATGAAACGGGTGTGGTTTTCATTCATTGCCTCTATCAATTCAAACTTATTCATGTGTATTATTTGAAAAGAAAGTTAACTAATTTAAATAGCAATGTCAATAGGGGCTGCTAAGAAGAAAAATTCTTTTCCAGTTTCGAAATAATTTTCGAATGCAGGGTAAGAGATAGCTTTTTTATTTTTCAACCAATTTTTTAGTGTAAAAATCTGATAATGAAGCTGCTGATCAAATAGATCGTAAATATCAGAACTCTTAAAACCATAAAGATCACCACCTAATTTACCAGATTCAAAGAGTATGATAGGTTGATTATTGAGGATAGTATTAATGGCCCCTTTTAATACCTGCCATTCTCCACCTTCCACATCTATTTTAATTAGACTGATCTTTAATCCCTGTTCGATGATATTATCCAACAGATCAGTGGATACCGTTATTTTTCTTTCTTTGTGATAAGTTGGGTAGGGCCTTTTTAAAAGGCCACTTAATGCTGGGTTACTTATTACCCAATTGAATGAAGCAGCAGTTTTTTGATCACTTAACGCAATGGGATATATGATTGCATTTTTTGCGAATTTAATTTTCAATCCATCAAATAATGCTGGTATTGGTTCGAATGCAAAATGTGTAGCAGTCGGAGAAGCGACTATCATCCAATCTAAAATTTTACCCTCATTAGCACCAATATCTATACAAATCGAATCTGGCTTACAATATTTTAAAATGATCTCTTTTGAATACCGATCGTACACTTCATTTTTACCAACAGCAAAGGGTAAATATGCTTGTATTTTTTTTGCTAATTTTTTAATATTGAAAGTCACTAACAGTTAGATATTGTTTTTATTTCCAAGATAGTTTCTCCATTTTTCAATTACGCCAGTCATGTCGCTTGGTAATTGAGATTCGAATAAAATTTCCTTGCCTGTAGTGGGATGTATGAATCCCAATGTTTTTGCATGCAAGGCACATCTTCCACAAATTTCAAAACAGTTTTCTACAAACTGTTTGTAGCGAGTATAAATAGTTCCTTTTAAAATTTTATCTCCCCCGTATTCAAAGTCATTAAAAAGTGTGTGACCAATATGTTTCATATGCACTCTGATCTGATGGGTTCTGCCTGTTTCAAGAATACATTCCACCATGGTTACATAATTAAAACGCTCCAAAACCCGGTAATGGGTAATGGCATGTTTCCCAATTTCACCTTCGGGATATACGTCAAACATTTTTCGGTATTGTTTGTGGCGTGCAATATGTCCCACAATAGTTCCTTCGTCTTCTTTTACATCACCCCAAACAAGTGCCACATATTTTCGTGAAACGGTATGGTTATAAAACTGTTTGGCTAAAGCGGCAGCAGCTTGTCCAGTTTTAGCAAGTACTATTAGGCCCGTGGTATTCTTATCAATTCTATGTACCAATCCAAAACGAGGTAGAGCGTCTTCATCTAGATCAGGATTTTGTTGCTTTAAATAGTAAGCCACTCCATTTAGTAATGTGCCACTAAAATTCCCCACTCCGGGGTGAACCACCATATTGGCAGGCTTATTAATTACCATTAGGGCTTCATCCTCATAAACAATGTCCAAAGGAATATTCTCGAGCTTTAACTCTGTATGTTCAGGATTGATATAGCTAAGGAATACTATTTCATCACCTGGTCTTACTTTATAATTTGATTTTACTGTCTTTCCATTCACAGTTAAAAAACCAGCTTCAATTCCATTTTGAACCTTATTGCGAGTAGCACCTTCAATATGCATTTTCGCAAATTTATCGATCCGCAAGGGTTCCTGGCCTTTGTCAACTTTAAAGGATTTTCGTTCATATAGGTCTTCTGATGTCTCGTCAGATATAATGTCAAACTCGGGTTCCATCCTGTAAAAATACTATTGTTATAGGAGATATACGATTCTAGGCCTTGGGGCATCGGAATTGTTGTGAATTATGTATTTTCACAGTATGCAACAGCAAGTGAATTTTAAAGACTTGGGCAATAAGCGATACAAAGAAACTTGGGATTATCAGGAATCTTTATTGAAGGAGAATGCCGATTTAAAAGCATTGTTCAGAAAATCTGATGATGTATCTCCTGAAGCAATACCCACTAATAATTATTTGCTTTTTGTTGAACATCCTCCTGTTTATACATTGGGTAAGAGTGGTAAAGAAGCCAATTTATTACTCAATGAAGAGGCACTTGCTAAAAGAGGGATCGATTATTTTCATATTAATCGGGGTGGCGATATTACTTTTCACGGCCCGGGGCAATTAGTAGGCTATCCCATTTTGGATCTAGAAAAATTCAAACCCGATCTAGGCTGGTACTTGCGTAGTTTGGAAGAAGTAATCATTTTAACCTTGGCTGAATACGGATTAACAGGTGATAGAAGTCCCGGTGAAACAGGCGTTTGGTTAGATCCACATATTCCTGGTAAAGAAAGGAAAATTTGTGCCATGGGTATTAAATGTAGTAGATGGATTACCATGCATGGATTTGCTATTAATGTAAATACGGATTTAAATTATTTTCATGATATTGTTCCTTGTGGTATTCAGGGCAAACAGGTAACTTCTTTACAAAAGGAATTGGGTAGACCCATCCCATTGGAAGAAGTGAAATATTTAATAAAGAAAAATTTCGAGCGTGTATTTGATGCGGTATTAATTACCAATTGATCAGTAGTAATATTAATGGCTATCGCCTTTTAAAAATACTTTGTTTTTATCTATTAGAATTTCATCCTGATACAATTCAAAATAGAACCATCCCTTGTGCGTGAAGTTTGCGTTGTCGAGTACCAGATTATCTGATAGAATATTTTTCATCTGAAATAGTTCAACTCTTTTTTCATCTTGAAATACGAGTCTATAGTTATGCTCTGATGGTTTATTCAAAAGGATTTGAATAAACCCATTCTTATTAGTAAAAACAAAATGTGATGCTTTCCAATTTGGTGAGCTTTGCACACTGGCATTATTTTCAATCAGGGTTTTATCAGGCAGAGGATGCGATTTTGAAAAGTACGTATTTCCTCCTTTAAGTGTGTACTGAATTCTGTAATAGACGGTTTTGTTAAGGGGTAATTTTGTGTCAGTAAAACTGTTTTCGAAGAGGCCTGGATTTTTTGCTGAAATAATGGTTTTGAATTTTTTATTGTCTGCTGAACGCTGAACAAATAATTGCCTGCAATTGTGGAAGGGATTATGCCAACTGATTGTGACTTTTCCCGGTGCTATCTGTTTTATTTTAAATTCAGGCAATTCATCCTGTGCTAAACAGAATTTAGTAAAAAATAAAAAGAAAAAAAGCCCAATGCGATGTTTCATGTATTACAAATATATTAATGCGCTATTTAAAAGGGTAAACTGTTTTTAGGTAAAGATAAATTGCCTTGAAGTCCCCCGCTATGTATCACAAGAATCCGATCTCCTTTTTTAAAATAGTTCTTTTTAACAAGGTCATTGATGGCATAAAAGACTTTCCCTGTATAAACAATATCAGTAGGAATGTTTTCAATGTGCCAGAAGCTGGTCATGAAATCTAAGAGCTCCTGTGGATGTTTTGCAAATCCGCCAAAATGGTATTCAGGAATATAATGAAATCGATGATGGTTTTCAAGATGGGTTAGAAATTTTACTTCTGCTTCCAAGCTTCTATTATTTTTCTGAGAGCTTATTCCAAGAACTGTTTGATGCGGAAGGCTTGCATTTAAAAGTCCCGCTACCATTGTGCCTGAGCCAATTGCTGCCACAATATAATCGTAGTTTTCTATGGGTGTTTTCTCTAGGATCGTGGCAGCCCCCATTGCACCTAATTGGCCATACCCGCCTTCTGGAATCCAATAGCGGCCATCACTGCTATTGTTTATTATGATTTTGGTCTTATCCTTATAATCTGTTCTATTTATAAACTGCAATTGCATATCGTAGGATTCAGCGGTTTGCAATGTAGGGGAGAGTTGTTCTGTTTTATCGCCGCGAATAAATCCAATACTTCTTAATGAGAATTTCTGGCATGCACAGGCAGTAGCAACAATATGATTACTATATGCGCCCCCAAAACTTGCAATTTCTGTGAACCCACTGTTAATTGCATCTTCTAAATAATAGCGGAGTTTATACCATTTGTTACCACTAATAACTGGGTGTATCAGATCTGTCCGAAGCACATCGATTAAAATGTTTTCAGAAGCACCCAATTGGAGTTGTTGTATGGTAATCGATTCGGTATTTATTTGCACTCGTTCTGAATTGTATTTAAAGATTATCAAGTAACTTTACGCCACAAAATTTATTAGATGAAACCAACTTTGGTAATATTAGCGGCGGGTATGGCTAGCCGCTATGGAAGTCAAAAGCAAACGCAGTCCTTTGGTCCCAGTGGCGAAACTATCATGGATTATTCAATTTACGATGCAATAAAAGCTGGTTTTGAAAAAGTTGTTTTCATTATACGGGAAGATTTTGCAGATAATTTCAAAGCAATATTTGAGCCAAAGTTAGCGGGTAAAATCAAAACTGATTATGTATATCAACACTTGAATGCATTTGTTGGAGATAAGACAGTGCCAGCGAATCGAACAAAGCCATGGGGCACTGCGCACGCGATTCTTTGTTGTAAAGGCAAAGTAAATGAGCCTTTTGCAGTGATTAACGCGGATGATTATTATGGAACTGATTCTTTTGTAAAGGCCTATACTTTCTTAGTGAACCAGTGTAATGAACAAACTTATAGCATCATCGGATATGAGTTAAAGAAAACATTAAGCGATTTTGGTAGTGTAAGTAGAGGTGTTTGTACTATTGATGCAAATCATAACTTGACAGATATAAACGAGCGTACAAGTATTTCTCGGAATGATAAAGGGATCATTACTTATGAGGATGAGTCTGGATTTCATGAATTGAGTGAAGACAGCCTAGTAAGCATGAATTTCTTATGTTTTGCACCAGGCTATATCGATTTCTGTGAATCTAAGTTTACCGAGTTCTTAGCTAACGAAAAAAATCTAAAAAATATCAAATCAGAGTTTTTTATTCCAGTTGTAACTGGTCAGTTTATGAAAGCTGGATTAGGTGCTGTTAAGGTTGTTCATACATCAGCACAATGGTTTGGTGTAACTTATAAAGAAGATGCGCCGCATGTACAAGCTAGTATCAATAAATTAGTTGCCGATGCAGTATACCCTAAGAATTTGTGGGCCTAGTATCTGCATAGCAATTAAAAAGGAGAACAGTGATGTTCTCCTTTTTTTATTGCTGCCTACCAAAAAAATAACCCCTCCTGTGGGGAGAGGTTACCGATATTTAAAACTCAACTGTAATTATTTTTTGCTAAACGCCTTAACGTTGTAGACACAGTCAGCCACTTTGTTGATCTGTTGTTTACGAGATATTCCTTTCATGCTTGAATGAACTGAAATTTTGATATTCTCTAAAGAAGGGTCATTCTCTTTAGCTTCGGTCACGCATTCGTAGATATTTTTTGATTTTACTGCGAAGGCAACACCATCAGCTTGAGCCTGACGAGTACTTAAAACACCAATTACTTCTCCGTTGTTATTTAAAACCGGACCACCAGAATTACCTGGGTTAGCACTGATTTGAATTTGATAACTCAAAGAATCGCCATTAAAACCAGTTTTTGAAGCTAGGTAACCAACTCCGTAAACAATGTCGTTACGAGGGTACCCAAGAGTAAAGATCTCATCTCCCAGATCGGCATTGGTTTTGCCGATACTATAAGGAAGGGACTTTAAAGGAGTGAACTCATCGTCGTTTATTTTTAAGATAGCCAAGTCTTTCTTGGTATCAATATGCACAATCGAAGCAGTAAACTCATTTCCTTTACTATCAACTACTACTGCGGCTGTACCTTTTAGTACGTGTGCGTTAGTTATGATAAAACCTTTAGCATCAATCAAGAAACCAGATCCACCACTAATTACAGTAACACCAGTAGGGATCTTACTTTTTACTTCATTGATTAGGGACCCTTGATATTGCTGGTTGCGTTTAATGATTTCGATATCCTTGCTCAATTGCTGAATCTGGTTACCGTTAACAACGGGCGAGAAATAGGTAACTAAGCCACTGATCACTAGCGCAATCACACCACCAACGGATGCAGCAATTGCTGTAACGCGTTTATATCTATTCCACAATTGCACAACTTGTGCTTTTGTAGAAAGTTCGCCACCTTCATTTACATCGCCATTTTCTAATAATTTGGCATGTACTTCGTGAAGGGTATGTTTAATGTTAACGGTAGCGGCGTAGTCTTCTATCTGATGCTGGAACAATCTATGTTCTACCACCATCTGGTCGATCTCAGGGGTTTTTTTGCGTAGGGCTTCGAAAACAGCTACCTCTGTCGGAGACATTTCTCCGGCGAGGTAAGATTCGATGTTTGCAAGTAATTGAATGTCTTCCATGGTACTTATTCTCCGATATTATATTGCGAAAAAAACAATTTCTTCAATCTCATCAGGCATTTGTACTTCTGGTTTTTAGCATTATCAGCATTTGTATAACCAAATTCTGCC
>CAIJLK010000208.1 GCA_903821465.1 uncultured Bacteroidota bacterium
CTTCAAATCCAAATCTGGAAAAGTCATATTTAGCACCCGCAACAGCCATATATTCAATACCACAACAACTGGTGGCAAAAGTTAATGGCCATAAAGAATTGGACCTGGCCCAATTTACAAGGTCATCAATTTTAGTAAGAACAATCCCACCACCGGGTACTTCCTGAATCTGACCTGGAAATTCGTTTATTAAAGTATTTTCTGTAGAACTCATATACGTAAATAGCGCTTTTGAATGATTTAGATTGAATTAAATCCATTTTAATGCACCGGTTTTGTGTGCATATAAGAAGCCCATAAATAATATAAAAAAGAAAACAATGATTTCAAATAATGCAGTGATTCCAACTTGTTTTACCACAACAGCCCAAGGATACATGAAAACCAACTCTACATCGAAAATTAAGAAAATCAGTGCAAAAAGATAATATCCAACATTAAACTGATTCCAAGATGAGCCCACAGTAGGGATTCCACACTCATATGCTTGTCCCTTTTGTGAATTTTTAGAACCTTTTACGAAAATCTTTGCAATGGCAATACCACCAGCAGAAAAAGCAATCGCGGCGGCAATTAAAACGAGTAAATAGGCTGCTCCCATAGGTGTTTTTTAGAAGGCATGAAGTTAGTGCAATGAAGTTAGTCTAAACATTGATTTTACGCACATGAGAATATGATTTTTATCATATTATTTTTGATAAATGGAATCATCTGTTGTTATATTATCTTTGAACCAAACCCACAGAATTGAAACATCTCTCAGCAATCAATCCCTATTTCTGGAAATATAGAAATCGTTTTTTTATTGGCATCATTTTCGTGATTGGTGCGAACTATTTTGCAGTACTAGCACCTCAGATTACAGGTTATGTGGTAAATCAGGTTCAACTACATTTACCTGGAGCAAAACCTGTTGCAAGCAAACCTGCGCATGACTGGCTAGTGTCTGGATTTATTAAATGGGTCGATCATAGCAATGTTGATTTTGGAACCCTGATTGCCATTTGTAGTGTTACCATTCTTTTATTAGCAATTATTAGAGGGGTGCTCATGTTCTTTATGCGTCAAACAATTATTGTCATGAGCAGACATATAGAATTTGATCAGAAAAATGCAATTTTTCAACAATATCAAAAATTAGATACCAATTTCTACAAAACCAATAGTACGGGCGATCTGATGAACCGCATGTCTGAAGATGTGAGTCGCGTTAGAATGTATACAGGTCCCGCCATTATGTACTTGATCAATCTAGTGGCACTCATCGGGTTCAGTGTGGTGAGTATGTTACGTAAAGATGTGGCGCTTACTATATATGTATTAGCGCCATTACCGATACTGGCTTTTACAATTTATTTAGTGAACAGTATTATCAATAAGAAAAGCGAGAAGATTCAGTCACTCTTGTCTGACCTAACCTCCAATTCTCAAGAATCATATTCAGGTATTCGTGTGATCAAATCTTTTGTGCAGGAAAAAGCCATGCTGGGTTTCTTTAAAGCAAATAGTGAAGCTTATCGGGAACAGGCAGTGGGCTTGGCTAAAGTAGAAGCCATTTATTTTCCGAGTATGGCGTTGATGATCGGACTAAGTACGTTATTTACGATTTGTATTGGGGGCATTCAGGCTTTACATGATACGAGTAAATTGGGACTAATAGTGGAGTTCGTTATTTATATCAATATGCTTACATTCCCTGTTAGTGCCATTGGGTGGACCGCTAGTATGATTCAGCGGGCTGCGGCTTCTCAAAAAAGAATTAATGAATTTCTCCACGCAAAACCAAGTATTGAAAATTGCTCAAACCCTTCAGGGAAACCTATTACAGGAGTGATCGATTTTCAAAATGTAAGCTTTACCTATCCGCATACTGGAATCAAAGCCATTCAAAGGCTTGATCTGAGGATTGAAAAGGGAGAAAAAATCTTAGTTCTCGGAAGAACAGGTAGCGGCAAATCAACCATTGCCCAACTTTTATTGCGATTCTATGATCCAACAATTGGCAGAATTTGCATTGGAGGAATTGATATTAAAGATATTGATACAAAAATCTTAAGAGAACAAATCAGCTATGTGCAGCAGGATGTATTTCTATTTAGCGATACCGTATCCAATAATATCAGGTTTGGATTATCAGAAACTGCAAGCCAAGAAAAAATTGAAAAAGCAGCCCAATTTTCTAATGTACACAATGAAATTTTGGGATTTGAAAAAGGGTATGAAACAATGATTGGGGAACGGGGAGTGACTTTGTCGGGGGGACAAAAACAACGAATCTCTATTGCCCGGGCCCTCATCAAAGACCCTGAGATCATTGTGTTTGACGATTGCTTAAGTGCTGTAGATGCAAAAACAGAATACCGCATATTGTCGAACTTATATACCTATTTAAAAGACAAGACGGCGATCATAATAACACATCGAATCTTTTCAACCTTTCGATTTGATAAAATTATTGTTTTAGAAAATGGATCGATCATCGAAATGGGTGATCACGACCAACTAATGATAAAAAATGGGTATTATGCAGAGTTATATCGAATGCAATTAACCGAACAGGAAAAAGAATTAGAAGAGGGTAGTGCTGAAATTTAAAAAAAACTAGCTTATTCGAAATTTTGCTAATTCTGAAACAATCCTATATTTGTGCCGCTTAATGATTCTGAAACCAAAACTAATTTAACTGTGCCGTACGAGAACAACGAGAATAACGAGAATAACGAGAAGAAAATGGAAAGCGTTTATAGCAAACGCATCAGAGCTGGAAAAAGAAGGACTTATTTTTTTGATGTAAGAGCCACTAGAGGAAATGATTTCTATCTTACTATTACAGAGAGCCGTAAAAGGTTTGATAACAATGGATACGATAGACATAAGATTTTCTTGTACAAGGAAGATTTCAATAAGTTTATAAAGGCTTTAGGTGAGGCGATTGACTATGTGAAGACCGATTTAATGCCTGATTTTGATTTTGATGCTTTTAATCATGAATATCCTGAAGGTGAAGAGAGCGTTTATAGTGAAACTGTTGAGCAATCTACATCCTCTGCTCCAACCCCAGTTGTAGTAGAAGAAGAAAAAGCTCCTGTAATTGTAGCTGAAACGCCTAACCCAGTCGTAGAAGAAACTAAAGACGATTTTATAAATCCCACAGCAACTGAAGAAGTTGATAAATGGTAGGATTAACAAAATAAATTTAAAGCCGTCCTGATTTATCGGGACGGCTTTTTAGTTTATATCTTTTTGAGCATCCAAATACCACAACCATCATGTCCCGTATTTCCCATGGGCCCTTTTAGATAATCAAAGCCAAATTGTTCATATACATGGATGGCTTTTTGTAGTTCAGGCATAGTTTCTAAATACATCTGTTCAAATTTCCCTTTCTTTGCCTCTGCCATACAATATGCAATCATTTGTTGGCCCAAACCCTTGCCACGAGCCGATTTCGACAAATACATTTTAACCAACTCACAGGTTGTTTCATCCAAACCTTCTGAGTGAAAGTAACCTGCACCGCCCAATATTAATCCATCTTCTTCAGCAATAAAATAAGCGCATCTCTTGTGTGACTGAAATAATTCATACAAATGATCTGTTGTTGCATCGAAATAAACGGTGCCGGGTTTATTAGCTCCAAATTCTACTAATGCAGCCCTAATAATTATTGCTATTGCGGCATTATCTTCTTTCTTTATAGGCCTGATTTGTACCAAACTATTTTGATTTACGAAATTCTTTAAATGTATTGATTAAACCGTTTGTTGAACTGTCATGAACAACAACCTCATCTTCATTTTCTAACTCAGGAAGAATTGTATTAGCCAATTGTTTACCTAATTCAACTCCCCATTGATCAAAACTGAAGATATTCCATAAAATACCTTGAATAAAAATTTTGTGCTCATATAAAGCGATCAAAGTTCCTAAACTAAATGGCGTGATCTCTTTAACTAGGATAGAATTAGTAGGTTTATTACCTGCAAAAACTTTGAAAGGAGTCAGCTTTTTTATTTCATCCTCAGATTTGCCAGCTTTCATCAATTCAACCTTTACTTCATTCTCCGATTTACCATTCATCAACGCTTCGGTTTGAGCAAAAAAGTTCGACATCAGTTTTACATGATGATCGCCGATTGGGTTGTGGCTCTTTGCGGGAGCTATGAAGTCGCACGGAATTAATAAAGTACCCTGATGTATCAATTGATAAAAAGCATGTTGTCCGTTTGTACCAGGTTCACCCCAAATAACTGGTCCCGTTGCATAATTAACCGGATTTCCATTTCTATCCACACTCTTGCCATTGCTCTCCATATTTCCTTGCTGAAAATAAGCGGCAAAACGATGCATGTATTGATCATATGGCAGAATAGCTTCACTCTGTGCTCCCATAAAATTAACATACCAAACACCAATCAGGGCCATTAAAACTGGAATGTTTTTATGGAAGGCGGCAGATTGTAAATGCTTATCAGCCGATTCTGCACCCTTTAATAAGGCAACAAAATTATCATAGCCAATGGTTAAAGCGATAGACAAACCTATCGCACTCCATAATGAATATCTCCCTCCAACCCAATCCCAGAATTCAAACATATTTTCCTTATCAATTCCAAAGGCGGTGACTGCTTTTTCATTGGTACTTAATGCAGCAAAATGTTTTGCAATATCTGTTTCTGAAGCGCCTGATGCTAAGAACCAACTCCTTGCACTCAGTGCATTGGTCATAGTTTCTTGTGTTGTAAAAGTCTTAGACGCTACTAGAAATAGGGTTTCTTCAGGTTTGATTTTCTTTAGGGTTTCAGCAATATGGGTACCATCAACATTACTTACAAAATAAGTTTCAATACCCTTTACCCAATAGGGTTTGAGGGCTTCTGTAACCATCACCGGACCAAGGTCACTTCCGCCGATTCCGATATTTACAATGTAGCGGATTTTTTTGCCTGTATATCCCTTCCATTTTCCGCTATGAATTGATTCACAAAAGGCTTTCATTTGAGATTGCACTTTTTGAATGCCTGGCATGATATCCTTTCCATCAACTAATACTGGATTTCCAGAAAAGTTTCTAAGTGCGGTATGTAATACTGATCTTCCTTCTGTTTCGTTGATCGTATCTCCTCCAAAAAGTGACTCAATTGCATCTTTCAATTTGCAATCCTCTGCTAATTCCAATAAAAGTTTCAAGGTTTTTTCATTCAAAATATTTTTTGAATAATCAAATACAATATCATCTAAGGTTAATGAAAACTTTTTAAATCTTTCGGCATCTGCGGTAAATAAATCGCGCATATTTTTACGATTCATTTCTTCTTCAAAATGTTTTTTCAATAAAAACCAAGCCTGGGTTGTTGTCGGATTCGTTCTAGGTAACATATCTATTCTATTTGGATAAGGGATTTTAAAGCTGTTCTATTAAATCGATAGTTTGTTGAACATTGCTTTCCGAAATATCTAAGTGCAATACAAATCTGATTTGAGTAGGAGAGATAGCAATTGCCAATATCCCCTTTTCTTTTAATAATGCAGCAAGAATGGGTGCTGTATAGCGTCCTTTTACTTCAAAAATTAAAATATTGGTTTCAACTGGTAAAATAGCACCAACAAAGTCTTTCTTGAATAAAGCTGCTTCTAATAATTTAGCATGTACATGATCCTGAGCTAAGCGCTCTATATGATTATTTAAAGCATAAGTACCTGCGGCGGCTAAAAATCCAGCCTGACGCATCCCACCACCAAATAATTTTCTAACTCTTTTTGCTTTTTTAATAAAGTCTGTTTTCCCAATCAATAAAGAACCTACTGGAGCGCCTAACCCTTTACTTAAACAAATAGAGATAGAATCAAATATTTCACCATATTGTTTAGCAGTTTCATTCTTCGCTACTAAGGCATTAAATATTCTTGCTCCATCTAAATGAAGTCCTAATTTATTTATTGAACAAACTTCTCTAATTAATTGAATATCATTGAAATCGTAGCAACTTCCCCCACCTCTATTAGCAGTGTTTTCTAATGAAACTAAGCTAGTTTTTGGCTTATGAATGTCATCTGGATTGATTGCATTTTTTACCAGATCTGCTGTAATTCTACCTCGATCACCCAGTAATAGTCTTACTGAAGCGCCTGAATTTGCTGCAATTCCACCTCCTTCATAGAGATACACATGCGATAGCACATCACAAATAACTTCATCTCCAGGTTGTGTATGACATTTAATTGCAATTTGATTCGTCATTGTGCCACTTGGGCAGAAGAGCGCAGATTCCATTCCAAAAATCGAGGCACAAAGCGATTCAAGCTCATTAACCGAAGGGTCTTCACCAAAAACATCATCCCCAATAGTAGCCTGCATCATAGCTTCTTTCATCAATTGGGTTGGCTGGGTTACCGTATCTGACCGAAAATCAATCATAGGGCGCGAAGATAAACCGAAATCACTCTTTATTCTCAAGAAAACCCCATCTAATTTTATCCTCATTAGGGATGTTAATTTGTTCAATTTTGCCCATTTTAGTAAGTTTTTCCACAAATACTACCATCTTAGTTTGTTTTTTTATACTTTTGCAGGCTCTGAAAAAGGCTGTCGGCAATTTCAAATACAAATTCCATTTGTAAAACAATTACAGACTTTTCTGCGTTTTATATTAATTAAGCTAATTACAAACTATGAGGCAGCTCAAAATTGCTACCCAGATTACCAACCGCGATTCTCAGGCAGTTGAAAAGTATCTGCAGGAAATTTCTAAAATTCCGATGATCAATCCTGAAGAAGAGACCACATTGGCTCAGAAAATCAAGATGGGTGACCAACGGGCATTAGACAAATTGGTTCAAGCGAACTTGAGATTTGTGGTATCTGTGGCTAAACAATACCAACACCAGGGTCTTTCTTTGAGCGATTTGATCAATGAAGGAAACTTAGGTCTCATTAAAGCTGCTCAAAGATTTGATGAAACAAAAGGTTTCAAATTCATTTCTTATGCAGTTTGGTGGATTCGTCAGTCAATCTTACAAGCTTTAGCTGAACAAGGTAGATTGGTTCGTTTGCCACAAAATAAGATCGGAACTTATAATAAAGCCAATAAAGCATACATGGCTTTTGAACAAGAGCACGAACGTGAGCCTTCTACGGAAGAGCTTGCTGAGATCCTTGAAATGAGTGAGACCGAAATCAACAATATTTTCCAATCAAATACCCGTCACACTTCATTAGATGCTCCGGTACACGAAGCAGAAGATGTTGCAATGGGCGATTTATTAGAAGGCAGTGATGATACCGATGAAGATGTAATGAAAGATTCATTGAGAGAAGAGATCCGTAGGGTTTTGAAATCATTGAGTCCGCGTGAAGCCGAAATTGTTAACGCTTATTTTGGATTGGATGGTGAAAATGGTGTTACTATTGAACAAATTGGAATGAAATACGATCTTACCAAAGAACGTATTCGCCAAATCAAAGAAAGAGCTATCAAACGCTTACAGAAAGCACGTTATAGCAATGCATTGAAAGCTTATTTGGGATAAGACCCTTATTGAAATATGCTAAAACCCTTCTGCTAAAACAGAGGGGTTTTGTTTTATAAATCAATAAACAATTCACAAATTCTATTGTTTTAGTATAATAACTTTGTATCATGAATAAAGCTGTTTTATGTTGGTTCTTAGTGCTTTTGTTGATGTCATGTGAAAAGACGATTAATATTAAGACCGACATAACAGCACCCAAATTAGCAGTGGATGCAGAAATAGAAAATGAGTTGCCTCCAACAGTTGTTCTTTCTAGTTCTATTGGATATTATGCAAGTATCGATTCAACTGTTTTAACTAATAGTTTTATTCATGATGCTGTTATTACTATTTCGGATGGCAGCAAAACGCATCAATTAAAAGAATATAAATTACCCATCGCTAATGGATTTGTCTATTATTATAGCAGCGATCCGTCCAATCCAAGCACCTATATGAAAGGCGTTTTGGGAAAGCAGTATACCTTAAAAATAGCTTATCAAAATCAGGTATACAGTTCTGTCACTACCATACCTGCATTAACTAAATTGATGGATTCAATCTGGTGGCAACCAATCAAAAATTATCCAGATTCCCCCCAAGTAGTATTAATGACAAAAGTGACTGATCCACCGGGACTAGGTAATTATATCCGTTATTTTACAAAACAAAATGCTGGTCCATTCTTACCCGGTATCAATAGTGTTTTTGATGATCAAATTGTTGATGGGAAAACCTATTCTATACAAATTGATAGGGGGGTAAATAGAAATGTGCCCATCGATAGAGCCAATTATGGCTACTTTTTAAAAGGAGATACAGCTACTATTAAACTCTGCAATATCGATAAAGCTACTTATGATTTCTGGCGTACATGGGAATATGCTTTTCAATCACTAGGCAACCCATTTTCTTCTCCAGGAAAAGTAACAGGGAACATTGATAATGGTGCATTAGGTGCATTTTGCGGTTATGCTGCACAATATAAATCGCTGATTATCCCCAAATAAGCTGATTTTGTGTACAAACAAATCAGTTGATTGATCTAAGGAATTTAATTTTGTTCGTTATAAATACAATAAAATGTCAAACGAAGTAGTAGAAAAAGTACATGTGCTAATTATTGGTTCTGGTCCCGCTGGATATACCGCTGCCATCTATGCGGCAAGAGCAAATATGAAACCCGTTTTATATCAAGGTATACAACCGGGTGGACAGCTTACCATTACAACAGAAGTAGAAAATTACCCAGGTTACCCAGATGGGGTACAAGGGCCCGAAATGATGGTTCATTTCGAAAAACAAGCAGCTCGTATGGGGGCTGATATCCGTTATGGATTGGCTACTAAAGTGGACTTTACTAAACGCCCATTAAGAGTTGAAATTGATGAAGAAAAATGGATCGAAGCCGATTCAGTAATTATTAGTACCGGTGCCTCAGCTAAATGGTTGGGGTTAGAAAGTGAACAACGCTTAAATGGTTATGGTGTTAGTGCTTGTGCGGTATGTGATGGTTTCTTTTTCCGTGGTAAAGAAGTAGCTATCGTTGGTGCAGGCGATACTGCGGCTGAAGAGGCGCTTTATCTTTCAAAACTATGCTCCACAGTACATATGGTAGTTCGAAGAGATCAAATGAGGGCTAGTAAAGTAATGCAGGATAGGGTTGTGAATACTCCGAATATCAAAGTATATTGGAATAGCGTTACGGATGAAGTGCTTGGAGAAAACAAAGTGGAAGCCGTTCGTTTATTGAATACTACTACCAATTCAAAACTGGAAATACCCATTAGCGGATTCTTTGTTGCGATTGGCCACGAGCCCAACAGCTTAATTTTTAAAGAATTCATTGATATGGATGAAACAGGATACATCAAAACCATTCCTGGAACATCAAAAACAAATATTCCTGGCGTTTTTGCAGCTGGAGATGTACAAGATAAAAATTATCGTCAGGCAGTTACAGCTGCAGGCAGTGGTTGCATGGCAGCATTGGATGCAGAAAGATATCTTACCTCCGAAGGATTAGCTTAAGGAATTGATAATAATTGATTAAAAGGCGATGGCTTTCAGCTGATCGCCTTTATTTTTGCATTATGATTAAAATACATTTAGATCATTTAGAATTTTTTGCCTATCACGGACTCTTTGAAGAAGAACGCATGCTGGGCAGCGAATTTTTAGTCGATATCTGTATTCATTATCAGCCTAGTCAAAAGATCATTCGCTCGATCAATGAAACAATTGATTATACAGTTGTCTATGATTTGTTGGAGCAAAGAATGAAAATTCCAACTAATTTACTGGAGACAATCGCTACTGAGTTTTGCCATCAACTAATGGATACTTTTCCAACAATTCAAATGGTTGAATTTGGTATTAAAAAACTGAATCCGCCAATTCAAAAACTAGTAGGTTCTGTGGGTGTTTCCATTCAATTGAAAAGGTCGGAACTGTAAATACTATTTCATGAAATTAATTTTATTCTTATTATTTATTCCATTATGTTTTTCTGCAAGGGCGCAGGATATAGCCGTGCTTTTAAAAGAGGCCGACAATTTTGAGCGTCAAATCAAAGAAACAGAAGCACTTGATAAATACAAACAAGTATTGGAAACCGACCACACGAATATAAAAGCACTTGTTAAAGCTGCAGAATTAAATGCATCAATAGGTGGTAGACTTGTAGAAAAAAGTTCTAAAAAATTATATTTTGAAACGGCTGCTGCTTATGCGAAAAAGGCACTTGACGCGGATCCAAATAATGCAGATGCCAATTATGTAATGGGGATGACGGCAGGTAAAATGACCGATACAGAATCTGAAAATAAAAAAATTGTAGCCTTTGTAAAAGATGCAAAAATCTATAATGAAAAAGCTTTATCCATCAATCCCAAACATGCCAAAGCAACTTATAGCATCGGTAAATGGCACTATGAAATGGTTAATCTTTCTGGTATTAAGAAAATGGCTGTTAAATTGTTTTATGGTGGTTTGCCGAATGGCGATCTAGATTCTGCCATCAGTTATTTTGAAAAGTGCAGGGTACTAGATCCTTATTTTGCAATTAATTATTTAGATCTAGCAAAAGCCTATCGCGATAATCATCGTCCTTCTCAGGCTATTGAAATACTGAATAAGTTGGTTAAATTACCAACTCGTACGGGAGATGACGCAGCTATAAAAGCGGAAGGCGCAAAAATGTTAAACGATATTCAATAAATAATTACCCCTTAAAAATTAAAAATGGACTTACAGGCATTATTTCAAGAAGCAGTAGTAAATAGTAAAACACTTTCTGAAAAACCAGATAACGAGACCTTATTAAAATTGTATTCGCTCTATAAGCAAGGCACAGAAGGTGATACACAAGAATCTGGCCCAGCAAATCCATTTGATTTTGTTGCTAAATTCAAGCATGATGCTTGGGCTAAATTAGCTGGAACAACAAAAGAAGAAGCGATGCAAACCTATATAGATCTTGTGGCTAAATTGAAAGGATAATCATTTTAAATTTTAATCTTTCTCCACCGCCCACTTTGCATATACCAGAAAGATGGAATAAGAATGGTTGTCCAATAGATCCACTCACTGCCCCAACCCCAAGTAATTGGTAAATGCATTCTTTCGAGAATGGTATAGACATAGAAGCAATATAAAATAATGGCTAAGAATTCGGTTGCAAGGTTCATGGAAGAATTTCCAGATCCTGTAACTGCATTCATCCATACTACTGAAACTGACATTAATACTAAGGCTAAAGAAACAACCCTCAGCACTGGAATACCCGCCGCAATGAAGTCTTCTCCCTGCCCGTATATCGATAAGAATGCATGAGGGAATAAGTTTAAAAGACAGCAAACGGCCGTTGCAAATCCTACACTCCATGTCATGATTTTTTTAATCAGTGGCATCACTAAATCGTGTTTATTCTGTCCGATTACATTACTTACCATCGTATTAGCTGTAGCTGCAAATGCCCAGGTAAAGCATCCAAAGAATCCAAACATATTGCGCATGGTATTCGAAACAGCAAGATCCCTTGCACCATGATGTTCGATTAAAATGTAAAAGAACTCCCAACTGATAATACTAATAGCATGTTGTGCAATTAAGGGAGCTGATTGTACAATAATGAGTTTACTATTTTTCAACTCGAATTTCCAACTTTGAAAAAGATTCAATTGCTTGCTAATTCCCTTATATCGTAATACTAAAAACAAAACGCCTAAACCTGCAAACTCTGAAATAATGGAAGCTATTGCTGCACCATTAAAGCCCATCTGGGGCATACCCAGTTTACCATAGATCAAACTATAATCAAAGAAAACATTCACAACCGCTTCCGTAGCTGTTCCTAAGATCAGATACCTTGTCTGATTAGTGCCAACTAATAAGGCATTTCGCATCTGATAAACATAGAGGAAGGGGAGTCCGAGTATTCTAATATTCAAAAACTTAACAGCTATGGCAACCCGTGTGGGATCGTGCAAAGACCATCCTAGGATAATTGGTGCCAAATACCAGGTAAATAAAATGCCAAATGCAGCAAATGCAAAAGAGATATAGATCCCTTGGGTAAATAACTTCCCAATCTCCCCAATTCTGTTTTCACCTGCTCTTCTAGAAATCAAAGCTTGGAGACCATTGTTTAAACCGTGACCAACTACGGCAAAAATCAAGTAATAAACGCCTGTGATGCCAGCAAGTCCGAGTGCTTCCTGACCTAATCCACCCAGAAATATATTATTTGTGATAAAGTTCAATTGAGGAACCATTATCGCCAAACTGATGGGTAATGCAATCTTTAGGATCTCTCGATGCCCGGTTGTGACCTGTAAATTGATAGAAGATATAGGGTTGCTCATAAAGTTCTGCAAAGTACAATTTTAATATCTGCACAAATCGCTTTCCATGCATGGCTGATTTTTTATATTATTGCAGACTCAATTAGTAGTTTATGGTTCACAAGTTGATAGGATTTTATGGTGACCGACCAGATTATACACCAAAAGCAACGGATCAATTGGCTCTAGAGATAGGTAGAGATCAGATTGTTTGCATGGTAAGAAACACGTCAACCAGCGAAATTGATGCAATCGAGCTATTCCAAATAGATCAAACAAAAGTCGATTGGAGTGATATTTTTTTTGAAATCAAACAGAATTCAAAAATATTGGGTACAACTTATGCCGATTGTTCTGTGTTCTATAATTTTGAAGAAGCCATTGTGTTGCCTTTATCAAAAATGAGTGCAACTGCTGCAGAAGATTATCTTTCATTGATTTATGGGGAAGATGAGCGTACAAATACCAAATTTGATAGTATTAATACCTCTTTGCCAACTGTAACAATCTATCGCGTTAAAAAATCTTTAACCGAATTACTAAATCGCAATTTTCTTCTGTTTAAAACACAACATAGTTATACCCCTATTTTAAATGAACTATTAAATAGAGATCATCTTCCTGCTGTTTTTCTGAAGCTGATAGTTTATCAAAGTCATTTTGTAGTGGTATTAATGAAGGATAATGAATTGCAGTTGATTCAGGCTTATCGTTTCAACAATTCTGATGATATTTTATATTTCACTATTTGCATTGCCAACCAATCAGGGGTGTCTCCATTACAAGCACAAGTGGAATTGAGTGGGTTGGTTGACTTTCATACCGATTTACTCGAACAATTAAAAAAATCTTTCGGTATAGTAAGTTTTGATTTAGCGGCAAATCAAGACGCAATCTTAGCAAGATCTTCTAATTATTCCCCTTATTTTCTTACCCCATTTTATAAACTCATGGTATGAGAATAATTTCAGGAGAATGGGGTGGTAGAAGAATTCAACCACCAACCAATATGCCTCATACCAGACCCACTACAGATATTGCTAAAGAGGGGTTATTCAATATTCTGCAAAACAGGATGAATTTTGAAGGAATTAAAACATTAGATCTTTTTGGAGGTACTGGCTGTATTAGTTACGAATTGGGCTCAAGAGGTGCAAGTGAACTAACTATGGTAGAGAAGGACCCAATTATGCATAATTTTATAAAAAAGAATTGTGAGATGCTAGGAATGAAAAACTACCATCTTTTAAAAATGGATGTATTTGCTTTTTTAAATACTGCAACAACCTCTTTTGATTTCATTTTTGCTGGACCACCTTATGCTCTTGGCCCTATTGATGAGATCCCGCGTATTATTGAGGAAAAAGGTTTAATAGCAAAAGGTGGATTCTTTGTGTTGGAGCATACTCCTAGAAACCAATATGAAAAGATGTCATCGTTCTCTTTTCAAAGAAATTACGGCACTACTGTTTTCTCCTTCTTTGTTAATAATAATTAGTCTTTTCATTGAAGGAGGTTCATTCTTTTCGAATGTATTAAATTTGATTTATGACGAAAAATCAATTGAGATCTATTTATAAAAAAAAGAGGCTTGAAATTTCTGAAACAGAGAAATTGAAACTCGATGATCTACTATTGATTCAGTTTCAAAGTTTTGATTTTACTGGTATTCAATTATTATTAAGTTATTGGCCAATGGAAAATCATTCCGAGCCAAATGTAGTATTGATGGCCAGATACCTTCGCCTGATGTTACCAGAAATGCAGATTGCCTATCCACAGATTCATGCAAGTGACTATTCGATGCAAGCGATATTAACAGATGAAGAAACTGAGTTCAAGACTAATAATTGGGGGATAACAGAACCAATAGGAACAAATGTCATATCAAATGATCGGCTTGACTTGATACTTATACCTTTATTAGCTTTTGATGAGCGCGGGAATCGCGTTGGGTTTGGAAAGGGGTATTATGATCGTTACTTAGCAAGCTGCAAACCCGAAACTATAAAAATGGGGTTTTCCTATTTTGAAGCGGTACCCCAAATTACCGATACCAATCAATTTGACGTACCTTTAAATTACTGCATTACACCGCAGCATATCTATGAATTTTAACACGCTGTTCTTAAAGTCGTTTCGTGTTTTATTGTTCCCTTTTGCAGTATTGTATGGGTTGATTATTTTTATTAGAAACCGACTCTTCGATAATAACTATTTGGAATATGCCGAATTTAATTTTCCATTAATCTGTGTGGGAAATTTGGCAGTGGGAGGTACTGGTAAATCGCCCATGGTTGAATACCTTATAAAATTCTTAGAACCGCAATTTAAAATAGCCACTCTTAGCCGTGGTTATAAGCGCAAAACCAAAGGATATGTTTTAGCAAATGATACAACTACAGCACTAGAAATTGGAGATGAGCCGATGCAATTTCACCTTAAATTTCCCAATGTGCCAGTTGCAGTTGGAGAAGAAAGGTTGGTAGGCATCCCGCATCTTTTACAAGACCATGAAGATTTGCAGGCGATTATTTTGGACGATGCTTTCCAACATAGAACTGTGAAAGCGGGAATGAATATTTTATTGACTGATTTCAGTAATCTTTATTCACATGATTTCTTTTTGCCAACAGGCGATCTACGCGATGAATGGTCATCTGCAAAAAGAGCACAGATCATTGTGGTTACAAAATGCCCGGCTGATTTGTCAGAAGAAAAAAAACAAAAAGTTATCCGTAGCCTTGGACCTGAAGCTAGTCAAAAAGTATTTTTCACCTGCATTCAATATGGCACTCCTTATCATATTTTCAATAATAGCGATGAATGGGTGCTAACTCAGAGGGACGAAGTCTTATTAGTATGCGGCATTGCCAATCCCAAACCATTAAAGGATTTGCTCTTACAAAATGTACATACCTATTATCAACAAGACTATTCAGATCATCATATATTTTCAATAGATGACTTAAATGAAATAAAAGAAAAATTTAATCAAATACATGCAAAGGATAAATTGATATTAACTACTGAAAAAGATGCTGTTCGTTTCACCAAGTTTACTGAAGAATTGGCTAATATCCCCATGTATGTTTTACCCATTCGGCATAGTTTCTTATTTGATGAAGGCCATTTGTTCAATGAACTTATTGCCGATTTTATAAGCAACTTCCGATTTAATCCAACAATCAAATGAGCAAACAAAAATTAAAGCATAAACAAAAGCAAAAACAAAAAGTATCCCATAAATCGGCCGAGATATTATCCCAAAAAGGGCGACTAGAAATCACACGTTCAGGGATGGGCTTTGTAATTGTGGATGGAGATAAGAATGATGTTATGGTAAAGCCGGGAGATTTTGATACCGCTTTACATGGAGATATCGTTCGTGTTAAACTAGTAAAAGAAAATATGCGTACTGGTAAAAAAGAAGGACGCATTACCGAAGTTGTTACTAGGAAACAAACCGAATTTATTGGCCATTTACAATTATCTACTAATCACGCTTTCTTTGTTCCAGATACTGATAAGCCAATGCCTGATCTATTTATTCCATTGATCGATATCAATGGCGCAAAGAATAAAGATCGAGTTGTGGCAAGGTTAGTTAAATGGGATAAGACCGATAAAAAACCAGTGGGGGAGATCATCAAAGTATTATTGCCAGAAGATGATAATGATGCCGCCATGCAAGAGTTATTGGCACAGGCTGGTTTCCCTTTATCATTTCCATTAGATGTTCAGGAATCGGCCGAAAGGATCCCTGACATATTAGATAGAGAAGAAATCGCAAAGAGACGCGACTGCAGAGAGATCCTCACTTTTACAATTGACCCTGCCGATGCTAAAGATTTTGATGATGCTATTTCAATCAGAGAGCTAACTAAAGGCGTTTATGAGATTGGTGTGCATATTGCCGATGTTAGCTATTATGTGTTGCCAGATTCTGATCTGGATGCGGAAGCTTATAAACGAGCCACATCAGTTTATTTACCAGATCGTGTTAATCCGATGTTACCAGAAAAAATATCGAACGAACTTTGTTCATTAAGACCAAATGAAGACAAGTTTACTTTCTCAGCTATTTTTCAGATGACGGCTAAAGGTGAAATTAAACAGTACTGGTTGGGCAAAACTGTTATTCACTCAGATCATCGTTATGCGTATGAAGATGTGCAGCAGATTATAGAAACAAAAGAAGGTATTCATAAAGAAGAGATCTTATTACTCAACGATATTTCACAACGCATGCGTAAAAAGCGTTTTGAAAAAGGGGCGATCAATTTTTCCTCTCAGGAAGTGCGGTTTAAATTAGATGAAAAAGGTAAGCCAATTGGGATAGTAGTAAAAGAGAGCAAAGAATCCCATCAATTGATCGAAGAATTGATGCTCTTGGCAAATAAAACGGTGGCAGAGAATGTAGCCAAATTGCATATCAATAAGAAGCCCATTCCATTCCCTTATCGTGTGCATGATCAACCCGATAAAGACCGACTAGCACCTTTTTTAATATTTGCCAAAAAATATGGTCATTCATTTGATATATCAAGTCCACAGAAAATATCTGCAAGCTTTAATCAAATGCTTGAAGATGCAAAAGGAAAACCAGAACAACATGTTTTGGAACAATTGGGTATTAGAACTATGGCAAAAGCAATTTATACAACAGAGAATATTGGTCACTATGGACTAGCATTCGAATTCTATTGTCATTTCACTTCACCCATTAGAAGGTATCCCGATGTGTTGGTGCATCGTGTATTGCTGTCAATTCTGAATGACAAGCCGATCATCGATAAGAAAATGGAAGAGAAGTGCAAGCATAGCAGCGAAAGAGAAAGAGCGGCAATGGAATGCGAGCGTGCGGGTAATAAATATAAACAGGTTGAGTTCTTGAAATCGCATATTGGAGAAACATTCGAAGCAGTAATAAGTGGGGTTTCAAGTTTTGGTTTTTGGGCCGAGACTGTCTTGCATAAATGCGAAGGATTGGTAAGCATTATTGGCTTATCTGATTACGACGATTTCCGTCACGTTGAATCTGACTATAGCTTAGTTGGAAGAAGATCAGGCAGAACATTCCGAATGGGCGATAAAGTAACTATTAAGGTTGTTGCAGCTAATCTAGAAAAACGTCAGTTAGATTATGATTTAGTATTACAACCTGAAAAAGAGGAGGAGGAGAGTCCCAAACAAAAAAAATCTAAAAATGCAAAAATAAATAAGGGCTAAATAATCCCCATTTTTTTCATCAGAAAAGAGGCGTTTCTATTTTTAGCAACGCCTCTTTGAATTTTATATCCAAAGATCAATTCATTGTTTTCTATAATACTCTCAAAACAGTAATTCGATATACTATCGGGAAATTCAGTTGCTAACTCACTCAGTTTTAAATCATGTGTTGCAAATAAAGTAATACAATTAAGTGCAATCATTTCTTTAACAAATTGGGCTGAACCAAAATATTTGTCCTCTGAATTTGTTCCTCTTAAAATCTCATCGATCAAGACTAACGAAGCAGTTCTTTTCTGAACCCCCGTTTTAATAGCGCTTAGTTTTTTTAATTCAGCCATAAAATAGGAAGTGCTTTCTTGCAAGGAATCACTTATTCGAATGGAACTGAAAATTTGCATGGGGCTGAAAATAAATGACCTTGCTGCTACAGGTAAGCCTACTTGTGCAAGTATTAAATTAACGCCTACTGTTCTTAAGAAAGTGGTTTTGCCACTCATATTCGAACCTGTAATGTGCAAAAGCTTTTCGGTTCCTCCGATACTTATATCATTCGGGATACTTTTTTCTTTATCAATCAAAGGGTGTGATAATGCAGTTGCATGGATTTGCATGATAGCATCAACAGGCTCGGGGTATACATAAGTGGGATGGTTAAAAGAGTAGAATGCATAACTATTCAATTTTTCGATCTCTCCAACTAACTGGATCCATTCTTGTAAATTTTTCTGATGCTTTATTTTCCAAGACTCCAATGCAAACATATTCTGGATATCATAGAGAAATACAGGGTTCACAATGGTGATCAAAAACAGATTTAGCCGTTGATCAATCCTACTCGAAATTTTCGATAGATCGTCTATTGCATTATGGGCTTGAGATGCAGTTCTTTGATAAGTTTGCAGTATAGAAATATCTCCAGCATCAATTTTTTCAAATTCATTCAGTATCTGAGCATACTGTTTTAAAATACTTTCTTTTTTTCCCAGTAAATTAAAATCAGATTGAAAATATTTGGCATAAAAACCAATTTGCGACCAACCCAAAATAAATATTACTCCTAATAACGCATTATTCCCCAAAACAAAAACAAGCACAATTAAAATTAAATTGATAACAGGTAATACATATCTTATCATTTTAGCCCAACTGCTTTGTTGTAAGTGATTAGGACTATTTAACCAACTGAAAAGTGAATCGAATGATTCATATTCTGTTTTATATAATAGTGCAGTAGCAACAACCGATTCAACCAATGGCATTTGTGTTGCATATTTCTTATTGGCAGCTTGTTGTTCTTTAATGGAATGATGGTCTAACAGATTAAATTTAAATTGATCTGCCAATGCTGACCTACCATATTCAGTCACAGTTCGATTGATGCTATGATATAAAGAGCCTTTCCCGAAAAGGTCAAGGTCTGACCAAAATCCAGCACCATCATCAAATAATTTTCCATCATCAAAAAGATTGATTGCACCCTGCAATTGACCCAGTTCATTTTGAAATAAATAGTGTAATTGTAATTGATACTTTTCTTGATTTTTAGTATTCACATACCAGCTGATCAATCCTAAAAATCCAGCAACAGCTGCAATGAAAAAGAGTACCCATTCAATTTGAAACTCATGAAACAAATGATAGACGGAGTACACTATGAGTGCAAAAAACAAGAGTCTTCCCGCGGAACCAAATGCCAATTTGTTTTTAATTTTTTTGAGCACTTGTTCAGTAGCTTCCAACTTTTGGGTATAGTATATTTCTAGTTCAGCCATAATATTTACTAATAATGCGTTTCTGTAAATCGGATAGATTCATTTTCGAGCGCTTCCATTACCGGTAAGTAAATAGTAGGCTTAATGGGAATATGCAGGCCTTTTTCTTTGATTTTTCCTTCTAATATTAATACAGCCGCAATGCCTAATGGTAACCCAACTGTTTTTGCCATAGCAGTTCTTTGTTCATCAGATCCAATGGTAACTAAGGAACTTTTGATGCGATGCAATTCATCTCCAATTAGATATTCTAATTCATGTAACATCACCACCATATCTTTTTCACCTGGTTTCAAAGCGAGTTTGTTTTCCAAAATGAACTGAAGAATATCTGCAGCGCTTCCTTTATCGAAAGGTAAAATTGTTTGTTGGTCATTTAATCCAAGGAATTCAAATTGCTTGATTAAACTGGCTGCATACTCGTCTTTATTAGCAATGTTTTTGAATGATGAAATTTGGTCATTGAGTCCAACTCTTTCAAAATGAATTTGATAATATTGGGCGATGGATAATCCCTTTGTTTGATAAATATAGTCTTCATCTGTAAGTTGCCATTCAATCATTTTCTTCCATCCAGAAATAAATGAGGGATACCGTAAAGTTGTTCTTATAAAAGTTTGAATATTTTTTAATTGATATAGTTCAATATAAGAAAGAGAATCCCGATTGGGGTAATAGGAAAGTGATCCCAAGCTGGGAATCTTTACCTGTTCCTTCGAATCAAAGATTTGGGAATAGGGTTTTTCAAATGATTCTCCCTTCAATTTAAACAAGGCACCTGCCTTGCCCGCTAATACCACATTACGCGGGTTCCAGCTGATTTTATAATGCCAAGGATTGTCATCGTTTTCAGGAGCAACTAGTCCGCCACAATGCGATTTGAAAGAAATTATTTTTCCATTTTTTGCTTCGATTTCATGAATCAGTTTCATGGCGCTCATATGGTCAATACCAGGATCTAGTCCCATCTCACAAAGAAAAAGTAAGCCTTTCTCTTCAATCACCGAACTGAGTTCTTTGATCCTGGAATCGGTATAGGAAGCAGTTAGCAGATTCTTCGAAAATTCAATACAATCAATTGCAATCAGGTAATGTAAAGAAGGAGGCATCATCGAAATAACAATATCAGCATCGGCTACTAATTGCTTTCTTTCGCCCGCATGCTCAATATTAATCTGGATGGCTTGGGTATTTGGGTTGTCTCCTAATTTAGTTTGAACGGCTGCCAGATTATTATCTGCCACAATAAGAAGCCAGTTTTTACGGGCGGACTGATCTTTCAGGTAGTCAATCAAAACTGTGGCAGATTTCCCTGCCCCAAACAATAGTATACGTTTGCTATGCTTCATATCTGAAAGGTCTAGTTATTGTATGCTTCTACAAATCTAGCGTAACAAAATCTTTTAATTGACTGTAACATATTTTTTCTTGTATCGTTTTATTAAAAAACAGTTATGCAAAAACACTTCTTATTGTTAGCGTTGTCAGCAATTTTAATAACAGGAATTCAGGCACAGAAAAATGTACATGATGCCAATGCAGTTGTTAGAAATGTGGCAGCTTTTCATGGTATACAAATATCGTCGGGAATTGATTTGTATGTATCACAATCTGGATCTGAGGCTTTGGCAGTAAGTGCTGCTAGTTCAGATTATCGCGATAAGATCGTAACGGAAGTTGAAAATGGGATCCTAAAAATTTATTATGGTGAAAAGGGCGATTGGGGAATAAATTGGGGAAATCGTAAAATGAAAGCCTATGTATCAGTGAAGGATCTTGATCTTTTGTCGGCATCTGGTGGTTCAGATATTTATATCGATGAAAAATTGCAGGCCAGCAAACTCAAAGTGCAGCTTTCAGGTGGATCTGATTTATTAGGTAAAGTTGTTGTAGAAGATCTCATGGTAAGTGCCAGTGGTGGAAGTGATCTTAAAATTTCTGGTACAGTGGTTCATTTAAAAGTCTCCATTAGTGGTGGCAGCGATTTTAAGGGATCTGATCTGATAGCTGAATACTGTTCTGTAAGTGCTAGCGGCGGGAGTGATGCCTATATACATGTAAACAAGGAATTAGAGAGCCATGCCAGTGGAGGAAGTGATATTCGATACATAGGAAATCCCAGTACCAGAAATAGTAGTTCGGGTAATGGTTCGGTGAAGAAGAAGGACTAAAAAAGCCATAAACTATAACCAAAAGCTCCCTTTTTAAAATCGGGAGCTTTTTTATTAAAAAAAATGAATGAAATCGAGGCCAAAAATGGCTTATAACTCATTGATTTTAATAGCAAAAGGGCATTCAATTTAAACCTGTTCACTTTTGTGGATAAAACAGCTTAAAAAACAAGGTTTTATCGCGTTTTTGCCCCTGAAAAAGACTATATTTGCCAACCTTGAAAACGGGTCAGAAAATGACCTAAAAATTGAACAAATATAAGTTTAGATAAGCTACATGGAAGATTCACAATTACCAGAACAAACAAGCGATACTGATCGTATTATTCGCGTAAATATTGAAGAACAGATGAAAACGGCCTATATCGATTATTCGATGTCGGTAATCGTTGGTCGTGCATTACCAGATGTGCGTGATGGTTTTAAGCCAGTACACCGCAGGGTTTTGTATGCTATGACTGAATTAGGAAACTACAGCAATAAGCCTTTTAAGAAATCGGCTCGTATAGTAGGGGAAGTAATGGGTAAGTTTCACCCCCACGGTGATGCATCCATATACGATACCCTTGTTCGTATGGCACAAGATTGGACCATGCGTTATACGCTGGTAGATGGTCAGGGTAACTTTGGTAATCAAGATGGTGATCCACCCGCTGCTATGCGTTACACTGAGGCGCGACTTCAAAAAATTGCAGAAGCAATGATTGACGATATCGAAAAAGATACCGTAGATTTTCAACTCAACTTTGATGATTCATTAAAAGAACCTACTGTTTTGCCAACGCGTATTCCGCAACTTTTGGTAAACGGTTCTTCTGGTATTGCCGTAGGTATGGCAACCAATATGATGCCGCA
>CAIJLK010000209.1 GCA_903821465.1 uncultured Bacteroidota bacterium
GGGAATGTATTTTTCTATCAGTTCTGAGTCTGACGTTATGGTACGATTTATTAAGCTATCATAGGTTAACAATTCGGCCACTTTGTAGTCCTTAATATTTCTACTAGCTAATACTGAATCTTTCAATAGCCATTTGCGTTTTGCCGTATCATTCAAAGAAGGAAAATATAAACCCTTCTGGGTATTCTGTTCTACCATTAAATATTCAAAAGATTTTCCATGATCTACTGAAACGTTGTTCTTGAATGTCTCATGGGTATAAGGAAGTGCATATAAAACCATGGTTCCTTGATAATAAAAATGCACGGTATCTCTGAAAATCGTAAACTTTTTGATGGTCTCAAACCTTGGAAACTCAACAGCCATGCCGGCATATTTGATCTCAGACGCAGGCTGACTAAGCAGTTGGCAGGGCGCAGCACATGAACAATATATCAGAGCATATAAAATTACTCTTCGCATATCGATTGCAATTTAAAATTTTACGGATTAGCATCCCAGAAAAACGACGGTTTATATGTATTGTCATAAGGCCATGTCAGAGTAATTGCGCAATTCGGGATCGGTAAAACTAGCGGCTTGAAATTCAATATTATGCTTAATTGCATTCCAGCCCAAAGTACATTATTACCGGGGGCAACAAATGAGGGTGTACCAGATTCTGTCACGAGTGAAACCTTCCCGCTTAATAAATCGCCTCCAACTAAAGTAGCCTTCTTGTGTATTAGCGATTCCCATTCCCAACGCATGTCAGAATTTGGATCATTTGGAAAAGTACGAACTTTTTTTACAATTCCTTCCTCTTGCGACAGCACATAAATAGATGGAAGCACAGCTCCTCGTAAGCATTTCCATTCAATGTTCTTATATTTTATATAGGGGTTCGAAGTGTTGATGATGTTTGAGGACACCAATTCACTGCTAGCTTCCATCTCTGAGTTTGCTACAAATTGTTGAACTGCCGCATTAGCTGCATCACAAGCCGTTTGGTTATTGCCTGCGCCTCCGCCCGAGGGACTTCCTCCACTACCCGGAGGTGGGGCACAATTAACTCCTACATATTGTTTTCCAGCTCCGATACTAATTGCCAGAGCTGATACCGGCGGGCAGTCAGGCATTCCTGAACATACCCAGAACGTGTAGAGAAGTGTTGGAGGTCCAATTTCCCAAATGATATAGTACCCCCATTCTTCGCAAGTCTGAGAATAGACCTGCAAGCCATTTGCTTTTTTTATTGTTTGATGGCCTAGTTTAGGTGCAACAATCCCGTGGGAAATAATTTTTCCTCCCTCAAACGTATAATCATATAAGAAATTCGCCGAAATAGAATAGGTATGGATAATCCCTGAGAAAGGATTTGAGGAAGCCTTACCCAAGATCACGGTTTCGTAGTAGGTTTTTGCGGCTACAATCTCAGAATTGGCGAGTGCTAATTTCTTAGTCTCAATTTTCACGAGATTGCCACTGTCGATTCTTTTTTTTGCGTTGTCATAGAAAAATTCAATTCCGAGTTCCGACGATTGAATTGGTATATACAAGATTGATTTACCATTTGCAACGTTTGTTTGAATGGCTTTTTGCCAATCTGCGATCGATAATAACGAATCAATTCTCGGTTGGACATTCATGGAAACATATTTTTTTTGATCAGTCATCCATGATTTCATAACTGATATTATTGGAACGTCGGGTGAATAAAATACAGGAGTTTCCTCAGCGGCTTTTCTGCAGCCTAGATGCACAATTGAAGAAAGCAGAACTATATTAGCCACCAAGGCGAGCTTAATGTAATTTCTGATTTTCATAAAAGGCAGATTAATAGGTGAATTATTTTTTTAAATTTTTTAATTGATGACAGGTCTACACCTATCATTTATTGAAAGTCAGGGAGGGAATTGATGCAATATGATTATGATTTTTACCATAAGTTTAGTGAATGATATTTTCGTTCAAATAAATTCTTTATCCAGCCCAACCTTCTCTATCAAGACTTCTAAAATGAATAGCTTCGGCTAAGTGCTCAGGTTTTATTTCATAGCTGGCACCTAGGTCAGCAATGGTTCTACTTACTTTAAGTATTCTGTCATAAGCCCTGGCACTGAGGTGTAGCTTTTCCATGGAGCGTTTTAAAAGAGATTCTCCTACAGAACTGAGTACACATATTTCGCGCAATTGTTTACTGCTCATTTGTGCATTTGCATAAATGCCAGAGTCGTTTTTAAATCTTTCTATTTGAATTTCTCTTGCATTGATTACCCGGTTTCTAATTGCTTCTGAACTTTCAGTTGTATGAGTAGTATTACTAAGTTCTTGAAATGGAACTGGCGTAACTTCTACATGTAAATCAATTCTATCCAAGAGTGGTCCGGATACCCGGTTCAAATATTTCGGAACCGTTCCTGGTAAGCAGGTACATTCTTTATCAGGATGGTTATAATAGCCGCAGGGGCATGGGTTCATCGATGCAATGAGCATGAAGTTGGCTGGAAATTCTAATGCCATTTTAGCGCGCGATATAGAAACTTTTCTTTCTTCCATTGGTTGGCGCATCACTTCCAAAACAGTGCGTTTAAATTCTGGTAGTTCATCTAGAAATAAAACCCCATTATGCGCAAGCGATATTTCTCCTGGTTGTGGATTACTGCCACCCCCCACGAGGGCGATGTCGGAAATTGTATGATGGGGTGAGCGAAATGGTCTTCTACTTATTAGTGAACTACCTGCAACTAATTTTCCGGCCACACTATGAATCTTGGTAGTTTCTAATGCCTCCTGCAGACTCAATGGAGGAAGGATAGTGGGCAATCGCTTTGCTAACATTGTTTTACCTGCACCAGGTGGGCCAATCAAAATCGCATTGTGTGCCCCAGCTGCTGCAATTTCTAAAGCACGCTTAATATTTTCTTGTCCCTTTACATCATTAAAATCAATATCAAAATCATATTGGTTATGAAAAAATTCTTCCCTTGTATTTACAGTAACAGGTTGGGTTAATGATTCGTTTTCAAAGAAGGCAACTAGTTCTTTAATATGGGAGAAACCAAATACATTCAATTGACTAACCATCCCAGCTTCTCTTTCATTCTGTTTTGGAACAATCAATCCATAGAATCCTTCTTTGCGTGCCTGAATAGCAATTGGCAATGCGCCCTTGATTGCTTGAATACTGCCATCCAAACTTAGTTCGCCCATAATAATGAAATCGCTGAGTCGCTCTGGATTTACAATCTGTTCACTTGCACCTAATATGGCAATAGCAATTGGAAGATCAAATGCAGAACCCGATTTGCGAATATCTGCAGGTGCAAGATTTACAACCAGTTTGGTTCTTGGCATAAAATAGCCATTCGATTTTATAGCACATTCCGTGCGTTGCATACTTTCTCGAACAGCAATATCGGGCATGCCCACAATAGAATAACCTTGCCCCATACTAACATTCACCTCTACTGAAATAGTAATGGCATCAACACCATAAACAGAGCAACCAAAGGTTTTGACGAGCATGATTTTAATTAGAAATGGAAGTTACTCTTCATAGACTCTGTTTAATTAGAAATGCAGTAAAAGCATTTTAGTCCCTACAAGTTCTCAATAAACAACACAGAATCGCCAATAAGTATAACCAATTAACGATGCGTAGTCTTACTACTACATATATATAAATGTTATCTGACAGTGATTCTTTTTTTGGGTTTTTAATTTCGTGTTATGTTATTGACATAATTCCATTAAGGATTGCGTAAGCTTTAAAGTTGCAACATCCTCTTGAAAATGTCAATGCTGAACAATAATTGGATTTATTACTCTTAATCTTTTCCATGAGAACCCCTAATCGCTCATTACAATTAATGAAGCTCATCAAGACAGTACTACTTCTGTCAACAATGTTTCTGTCATTAACAGTTTTTGGACAAACAGCTACTGCATTTAAAACAGGATCTGTAATCATTGACATGGGTGCTAGTTCTCCCTCTGTTGCCAATTCATTAAAACCCTATGGTTTAGTTTATGCATTATTGCATGATTATTATGTTCCAGTTAATTGCGTGATTAATCCATCAAAAACAAAAGATGGAATTGACTTTACTTATAATGGTAAAACATATCGTGGAGGTTCTTATATAATTTCTTCAGAATTTAGATCAACAGCTGTAGATGCTGTTTTAACTAGTTGGAAATCGCAAGGAGTATTAATTGATTATACTACTTCCGATATTACTTTAAATGTATCCTATACTTTTAGTTTTGCTCCAAAATGGGTAATGGATGCTGCAAATGGAAACATTGCAGTTGGCTTTTTAAATTCAGCTGGCATTCCTGCTTCTGCTTATATTTTTAAAAACCCATCACAGTTAGCTACCTGTGATGATATTTATGTATTACCACATGCAGACCCAACTTGGGCAATGCATAACAATTTATACTTCTGGAATATGAATTTTAAAGGTGCAATTTGGTCAGGTTGTAAAGCGCCAAGTGTTTTAGAAAGTTTATATAAGGATACATTAAATACAAGGGTGCGTCTAAACTTTTTAACTCAAAAAGGAACAGGAACTGATTCAGGTTTATTATTATTTTCTTCGCATGTTGGTGGTGTATTACCTTATATACAACAAAATTTTACAGATCCAGTTTCCCAATTTATTGGTAAAGATGACTCTGCCCATATCTCTGGAATGGAGGCGATTTATATGCCTAACAAAGGAGCTAAATGGAATCCCGGAACCATAATCATTTCAAGTAATCCAACGCAAAAAAATGTGGTTGCCGGTCAATCGCCTGGTGCAGCAACTGTTGATGTATATGGTAGAGCATTTGATGACCCCAAAAGGGGATTAGTTTGTTACCAGGGAGGACATAATATTGGTGGATCTAAGCCTTCACAAATTGCAGCACAGCGTATCTTTTTCAATTTTAGTTTTTATGCAATGAAAGATAAGGTTGCTTCTGCCATGACAGCAACCATCTCCAATGCACCTACTCAAATGAAAGCTGGTACAACTTATACTGGAATTTCTGTATCGGTTGCCGGTTCTGGAACTGGTTATACCTATCAGTGGAAATCAAATATTGCAGGTGTTTTTTCGGCCTCTACTTCTGCAACTACAAGTTTTACTCCAGATGCAAATATCTCTTCCAATACACAATGTATTATTACTTGTGTTGTTACAGACCCTACTTGTGGAAGAAGTGCATTCGATTCAAAAGGTGCAACGGTAATTCCTTTAGCTGCACCCCTTACAGTCACTAATATTACGCAAACTGTTAGTATCAATTGCAATACCAATGTTTTAAACCTTAATGTATTTGATTATAATGTTGACGCTAATAATTCCAATAGAACACTTACAACAATTAGTGGACTGAATAATGGAACTAAATCTTTTAATAGTGATGGTAGTGTTACTTATACTCCAAATGCAGATTTTGCCGGAACAGATTCTGCAACTTATACCATCACTGATGCGATTGCTAGAACTGCATCTGCTAAAATATACATCAATGTTGGACAGGCTTCATTATCTCCGGTAACAAAGAATGATACATTAACTTCTTTGCTTCAAAATAGGATAACAACAATTAATGTATTGTCTAATGATGTTAACTATCAATATGCTACATCAAATAGTCAATTAAGAATTACAGATATTCCTCAAAAGCCAACACAGGGATATATTTATATTAGTTCAGATAGTTTATCAATTCAATATTTACCAAAACTAGATGCCAAGAATGTTACTGATGTATTTACTTATCGTACCTGTAACACTGCAAATTATTGTACTGTATCTCAGGTGGTAGTTACCCTAGTTGCCAATGGTTGTTCAACTGGACAGTTTCAGGATAGTTTGAATATTATTGGAGGCAGTACAACTTATACTTTAAATCCTAATGCAGATAACTATCTAGATCAAAAGAACTCTACAACAGGTTATGGAACTTCCTTAACACTTAATCTTAAAACATCAAGTTCCACAAGATTTCAAAGACCTGTGCTCAAATTCTTCTTGAAACCAATTTATGGTTTAGGAACTCCAACAAGTGCAACCTTAAATTTAAAACTTAGTACTGCCATAACAACAAGTACGTTTTCCAGTTCAAATAATCCCTTTCCCGCAACTGTAGCAAGACTTACTCAAACTTGGGTAGAATCGCAATCTACTTGGAGCAACTCTGCAACTTCCACAACGTGGAAAGATACTACAACAGGAACTTCTGCATTTAGCGGAGGTACTTATACCAAAAAATGGCCCACTTCGACATTCTATTTAGGTAATGCTATTGCTAGACCACTCAACGACACTTTAAGTGCAGATGTAAATAATATTATAACAACTTGGCTAGCAGATACTACTAAAAACTTTGGTTTTATAATTATTCCTAGAACAGCTTCATCATCTGGATCAGCTTCATTTTATTCAAATAATAGTTCTGGTGGAGTAAATAATTTTCCAACACTTAGGGTAACTTTTAATGCTACGAATAAAACTTTTCCATGCAGTACTGTAGTAACAACTTATAAACCCATTGCTTATAATGATACCGCTACTACTGCATCCAATAAAACTAAAACAATTGATGTTCTTGCTAATGATGCAAATTTCTATGGACGAACAAATACAATACTTTCTGTTGCAACACCTTCATCAGGAACTGCAAGCATCGTAAGTGGAAAAATATTGTATACTCCATCTGGTACTTTTGTTGGAACAGTCAATTTTACCTATACTGTTAAAGACGCAACCAACAACACAACGAATATTGGCAATATTAAAATTGTTGTTACCCATGTTCCTCCTACTATTAATTATGATAGTACAAGTACAAATTCCAATACAGCTGTAAATATTAATGTTGGATTAAATGATAGTGATCCACAAGGCGGAACACTATCTGCACCAGTAATAACTGCTACTCCAAAAAATGGAACTGCAGTTTTATCTGGTAACAATATCATTTATACGCCTACTGCTAATTTTTATGGCAGCGATAGTTTGGTATATAGTAGATCAAATCTTGCAACTGGTTGTATTCAATCTGAATCTGATACTGCAGTTGTTAGAATCACTGTTTTGAATCAAGCGCCAGTAGCTGTTAATGATACGCTATCAACTTATGCATGTAAGCCAGTAGTTATTGATATGAAATCAAACGATTCAGATCCGGAAAATGGATTTTTATCAGTAAATATTTTATCAAATCCTACTAATGGGACATTGGTTAATAATGGAGATGGTACTTATACTTATACATCTAATAATGGATATAATGGAGTAGATAAATTTACTTACCGCGTATCAGACGATGCGCCTACCCCATTACAAAGTAATATTGCAACTGTTCAAATTAAAGTACTGGCTACCGGTGATGTTAATCATCCTCCTGTAGCTGTTTCTGATGAAATTAGTACAGAAATTAATCAGCAAATAGAATATGATGTGATGGCAAATGATTCAGATCCGGATCAAGATCCCATCAATATTAGTATTACTGCAAATGGCCTTTTACAACCCTCACATGGAACTATCGAATTATTAGGTAATGATATGATTCGTTATATACCTAACCCTAATTATATTGGTTCTGATTCGTATGAATATCTAATTAGCGATGATCATAAAGGTTGTGCTGGTGATGCTTCATTAGTAGCTAAAGCTTTAGTGAATGTTTCAGTTACTGCTCATCCAATATTAGTTTCAGGAACAATTTATGATGATGCGAACGGATCTGGTAATGCAGGTTTTTCCAGTATTTATACTAATGGTGAAATTGGTACAAATGCAGCTGGCAATATATATGCCTATATTTTAGGTTCAGATAATAAAGTAATAGATAAAACTTCTGTTGGATTTGATGGCACTTACCTATTTGTAAATGCGCCGCAATATACTAATGGTATGAAAATGCAAATTTCATCTACTGATATTGCGATTGGTGCTTCATTTGAAACTGTTCAAATGCCCGACGGATGGATCAATACTTCAGCTACTTATTTCAGTTTTAATTCAGGTGCCGATGCTTTGACTGGTTATCAATTTGGCATTCAACAATTGCCAACTGCGAGTTCTTATATATTTGCTTTACAATCTAATCCAGGAACTGCTATCACAATTGCTAATTCTATCTTTACTGGAACGGATGCAGATGGATCAATTAATAGTTTAAAATTTGTTAGTTTTCCTACATATGCTTCTGCGTTTAAAATTGGAACCACTAGTTATACCGCTGGAACCTGGCCAAGTGGTGGAGTAACAGTTTTAGTATCAAGCAATGCTGCTATCAGTATTACAGCTAATAGTGGTTCTGTTACACCTGTTGTAAGTTTCAGTGTTATAGATAATGCTGCATTTGCATCTACCATTGCTACAGTATCCATTCCACTATATGTATCCCTATCTGCTGGTACTATTGCTGGAGCTATGAGTATTTGTGGCTCGGGAATGCCAAGTGCATTTACATCTTCTGCTGCAGCAAGTGGTGGAAGAGCAACCATTAATTATCAATGGCAGATAAGCACCGACAATTCAAATTTCACTGATATTGCAGGCGCTACCAGTGCTACCTACTCGGATGTAAGCACTTTATCTCAAACTACTTATTTCAGAAGACAAGCAAGTACAAGTTTAGACAATACAGTTTTAAGTAATACTATTACAGTTACTATTAACGCGTTGCCAACTGTAGTAAGTGCTGTTAGAAATGCAAGAACAGGAACAGGGATAGTGACTATCAGTGCAACTGCTTCAACAGGATCAACAGTTGATTGGTATGCTGCTCCAACTTCAGGTTCTGCATTAGTTACTGGTATTTCGGCTACCACATCTTACACAACCGCATCCATTTCTCTTACTACAACTTATTATGCTCAGGCAAGAAATTTAACTACCGCTTGTGTATCTACTCCTAGAGATACTGTAACTGCAACTGTTATTGGTACTTTATATCCAGGTATCATTTCCGATAATCAAAGTTTATGTGGAACTAATATGCCAGAAGCATTTTTGTCATCTGCTGATGCCAGTGAAGGAAATGAATCTATTAATTACCAATGGGAATCTAGTTCTTCTGCTAATTTTGCTTCAGTCAACACATTAACAGATGATCCTTCTTATGCAACTAACGCATATAGTTCAATAACAGATATTTCTTCTACAACATATTTCAGAAGAAAAGCCTGGACATCAAATAATGCAGCAGTATATAGTAATGTGGTAACAGTTACAATTAATAGTTTACCAGTAGCCGTTGATCCTGCTGACCAAGCTAGAACAGGATCCGGATCTTTAATTTTTTCAGGTTCTCCTGCTGCTAATTGTACGATTGATTGGTACAGTGATGCTGACTTAAAAAGCCTTTTATTTTCAGGAAATAATTATACCACCAGTTCTCTTAATGCAACAACTACTCTTTATACAGTAACCAGAAATTTACTTACTGGTTGCGTCTCTGCCACTACTGAGTCAAGTAACGCTACAATTAATGCCATGCTTTCACCAGGTACTATTACAAATCCGAGTGGAACATTGTGTGAATCTGGTACTAAGAGTTTGTCTGAATCAATTGCTGCAACTGGAGGAACAGGAACCTATATTTACCAATGGCAATCAAGTATCGACAATAATACATTTAGTGATATATCTTCTGCAACTACTTCAACTTATACAACAGCAACACTTAGTCAAACTACTTATTTTAGACGTGGCGTAAGCACTTCAGTTGATGCATTTACTTACACGGAGTCGGTTTCAGTATTAGTAACGCCAAAACCAACAGTAACAGCATCCGCATCTGCATCTTCCATTTGTAGTGGAACCTCCGTTACACTCACTGGTGGTGGTGCATCTAGTTATGTTTGGGATAATTCAGTAACAAATGCTGTTTCCTTTATTCCGGTTAACACCCAAACTTATACTGTTATAGGTACTGATGCCTTTAGCGGTTGTACTAATACGGCTACAGTCAGCGTAGCTGTTGCATCTACACCTAATACAAGTAATTTTTCTTTAACCGCAACAAACGTCTGTGTTTGGCAACAATCAAAAATATCCATTCAATCTTCATCTCTTTTGGATGGTATATATACAATAGTATATGATTTAGCAAGTCCTAATGCAAGCTCTGATAATGAAGCTTCAATAACAATGAGTGGCGGATCTGGCACTTTTTATACTTCCGAATTATTTAATAGTGGTTCAACTACTATTACACTGAAATCAATTAAAAATCTTACAGGTTGTAGTGCAACTATTGTAGGAAAAACTACAAGTATTTCAGTTAATACACTTCCTGAAATTTCAGTTCTACCTAGTTCTGCTAGTCTTACAATTGGAGGAAGTATAAGTTTAACCGCATCTGGCGCAAATACTTATTCTTGGTCTCCATCAAGTGGGTTATCTGCAACTAATACAGCAACTGTAACTGCAACGCCAAGTCAGACAACTACATATTCCGTTACTGGAACAAATTCAATTACAGGATGCAGTAATACATCAAGTGCTTCTATAACTGTTTATCCTGTTTTGGTTGCGGGATCAATTGGATCTGCCCAGCAAATTTGTGTTGGTGCTAGTCCATCTTCATTGAATACACTTACTGGTGCAAGTGGGGGCAGTGCATCAATAAATTATCAATGGCAGCAAAGTACTGACGATATTAATTTTTCTAATGTTAGTGGGGCAAATACTAGTAGTTATTCTCCTGGGGTTATTAATCAAGTGACCTATTTTAGACGCGCAGCTTTAACAAATCAGGATGCTACTGTATATACAAGTTCTGTTCAAATAAGTGTAAATCAAAGTGCAGGCGGAACAATAAGTGGAGATGCTACAGTGTGTACTGGAACAAATAGTACCTCATTAACATTGAGTGGAAATACAGGAACAATACAATGGCAATCATCAACAGACAATAATAGTTTTAGTGATTTATCGGGCCAAACAGCAACAACATATACTGCAACAAATCTTACTGTAACAAAATATTATAGAGCAGTTGTTACGAGTGGCTCATGCGTATCAGCGAATAGTGCGAGTGGAACAGTAACAGTACATGCAAAACCAACTGTAACAGCTCCTGCTAATCAAGCAGTATGCACTGGAACATCGGTTACATTAAATGGCAGTGGCGCATCAAGCTATATCTGGAATAATGATGTTACAAATAATACTTCATTTGTTCCAACAGAAACAAAAACATACATAGTAACAGGTACCGATAGTAATGGTTGTACAAATACAGCCACTACTACAGTAACAATGAATTCATTGCCAACAATAAGCCTTGGATCTATTTCAAGTGTTAATACAAATTCAATAAGTTTTAATATTCCATATTCTTCTACAACTGCAGATAAATATAGCGTTTCAGTAGGCTCACCTACTTCTATGTCAGGATTTACTGCTGTGAATTTATCTTCATTTTCAGGAAGCCCTATTACTATAGCTATTCCTGCAAGTACAACCAATACCTATAATTTCAATTTAGTCTTAAAGAATTCAACAACAGGTTGTTTTTCATCTTCAATGCCGTTTACATTAACGGTTAATAATGCAGCATCTTCAATAGCTGCAACTGGTCTTACTAGTTATACTTATAGTGGATTAGCGCAAGGACCAGTAACTTCTACTGTTACTGGATCTGCAGGTGCGGTTTCATATTCTTATAGTGGTACGGGTTCTACAACTTATGGTCCAAGTTCAACTCGCCCATCTGTATTTGGAACATATCAGGTAATTGCTTCAGTTGCCTCCGATGAAAATTATAACTCAGCAAACTCTGAAGCATATAATTTTAGTATCACACAAAAATCAATCACTGTTACAGCAGATGCTAAAACAAAAATATATGGCGCATCAGATCCTGCATTAACATACACTGTTTCTGAATCAATCGGTAGCGATGTGTTAACTGGAAGTTTAAGTAGAGCCATAGGAGAATCAGTTGGCGACTACGCTATCAGCAGTACATTAACCAATGCGAACTACGCAATCACATTTACAGGAGCTAATTTAACTATATCTAAGAAGCAATTAACAATTACTGGAGTTTCAGGTAACGACAAAATATATGATGGAAATAAAATTGCATCTGCTACCGGAACCGCATCATTAATTGGTATAGTAAACAATGATGATGTAAAACTTGCAGGAGACGTTACTTATAATTTTGTAAATCCTGCAATAGAGAACAACAAGCCAATTAATGTTAGTGGATGGTCATTAACTGGAACTGATGCTCAGAACTATGAATTAGTATTACCAAATCTTACTGCGAATATTACTGGCATTATTGCAATTACCGGAAAAGCCTTTATATGTTCCGGCTTCAATAGTCAATTAAGTGGATTTGGTGTTGCTGCTTCTTCAAATGCATGGACTTCATCTGATAATTCCATAGCAACAGTAGATCAGAATGGATTAGTATTAGGAATAAAAGCGGGTAAAGTGTTCATTACTTATGTGGACATATTAAATCTTTCCAAAACAATTGAATTTATTGTAAATGAAATTCCAAAAGCTCCAATTGTTTCAGATCTGACTTATTGTTCATCAAACATAGCAAATGCCTTGACAGCTATTGCAAATGGACAAAATAATTTAACATGGTATCTTTCTTCAGAAATTAATGCTGTGGGTACTGAAACAGCACCTATTCCTTCTACAACAACCGCAGGTTCTATTGCTTATTATGTTAGTCAAACTGACTTAACTACTGCTTGTGAAAGTCCTAAAGCTACGATAACGGTAAATACCATATCAACTCCAATAATCAAATCAGAAATTTTAGGAACTTGTTCAATCGTAAAAGGAACTAACCATCAGTATAGTATTGCAGCAGTTGATAATGCAACAAAATATATATGGACATTGCCAGAAGGAATTGAAGGAAATACGAATAGTAATTCTATCTCAATAATTGGCGGAGACATTAATGGCAATCTTTCTGTAGTTCCTTATAATGGTGTTTGTGCGGGTAATAAAGTAAGCTTTAAAGTAGTGGTAATTGATCCCGAAAAAGTATTATTGATTGCTGATCGTATAGTGCTTCCGGGAAATAATATTATCGCCGCAAATATCACCATGACTTTGATAGACGTGGAAGGTAACCGAGTAAATTGCAGCGAAAATAGCACAGACTTTTTTACGACAGAAGGAATATTAGGTACAAGTACCAATCTACAAGACGGCAGCTATAAAACAAATATTACCTCTACAGCAAATGAAGTAATTGTTTCTGCAACGATTGATGGTGTTAAAATTAAGAAGACCCTAACCCTAACTTACACAGGACCACAAGGTGTTATTAAATCAAACGGAGCAATACTAATAACTGAAACTCCTAAATTAATTTTTAATGCAAGTTCAGGAGTAGAACCATTTACTATTGTTGTGAAATCTCAAAATGAAAATAAATTCGATACTGTTGCAAATGTATTAAGTGGTAAACCATTTGAACTTCCTTTTATTGCCTTAACAAATTCATACAAACTGGTATCAGCAATTAGCACCAATGGTGAGAGAAGGGATAATAATTTTACAAATGATACTGCTACAGTACTGTTGTTACAACCAAAAGTGATTGTAACATTGAAAGCAGATCAGCCTATTCTTCAAAGTGATAGTAGCTACGCAACAAGGTTGGTATTGAACACTCAGAATATTGGAGAGATTGATCTGTATCATACGCAGACTAAATTGAATTTGAGCGATGTATTCCCTTCTCCAGTTGTATATACATTAGATAGCGTTAAAATTGATGGTGTAACTATTACGCCAAATAAAAATTACGATGGAATTACAAACACTGATTTATTAGCAAGAGTTGAGAAACTAAGACCAGCGTACATTAAAACAAATGCCAATTTAGATCCTACTTTGATGGCATTGAATGCAACACCAGATGGATCATTTGTTCCTGTTGAAGTTGCTGTTTCCTCAAATGAACAAGAATGGTATGAAACATTTGAGTTGATTGACAATGGCCATAGTACCCATTTATTTGGTGCACAATCTTATTTGCCAGTGGGTGCCCAAGCGAATGCAATGATTTGGATTCATATCAAGCCAAATGGCTACAATAAGCCGTTCGAAATGCAAGCTGTGGCAACTGGTACTGGTACAACGCCAAGTGGTGCAACTGCCTTAACTAGTAGTCTTTCAAATGATAATGAATCCATCAGTGCTCACCCCGAAATAACTAAGCAAGGTGAACCTTTACCTACTGTATTAAATATTGTTCCTAGCAATCCGCAAATTGGTTTAGCATTAAATGCAGGAACTCCTGATTTGCAAAAAGATGGATCTTATAATATTCCTTTAACCTATAAGTTAACAAATTACGGAAACACCAATTTGTATCATGTTAGCTTGAATCATAATTTTGCTGCTGTTTTTGTAGCACCAGCTATTTTCAAAATTATTTCAGGTGTAACTTCTACAAGTACGCTAGTTCCTGAACAGACTTTTGATGGTAATCAATCAAGTAATTTATTAGCTGCTAATAGCATGTTGGGATACCAACAAACTGCCTCTGTGAGCTTAACAATCAATGTTACATTGAATCAGCTAAATGCAATCTATAGTTTGCAGGGTAGAACAGGCGCAGATGCAGGTAATATAGTTTACACAACGAACGACTTATCAACTTCTGGAGTTAATCCAGACCCAGATGGCAATGGTGTGCCAAGTGAACAATCAATAACTGTTATAGCAATAAATCAAGTTATCGATCCTTTGGTTTCAGGTACGATTGGAATATTAGCTAACAATAATCAAACCTCTGTTAATAATGGATATTGCGAAATAGCTACTAATATAGCTGTTGTTCCAACTAGTTTAAATAATGGCGGGTATATTTCTTATCAATATCAATGGCAAAGTTCTTTAGACAATGCTATTTATAAAGATATTGCTGGGGCAACTGATAGTGTTTATAATGCATCACAAATTTTAAACAGTGTGTATTTGCGTAGATCAGTAAGTTCTGGGGGACAAATTAAATATAGTAACCCTGTTACAATCAATATTTATAATGCAGTTAAACCTGTTATAACTTATCAGAATAGCTTGGTATTGCCATTTAGGGGACAAATTAATTTAACTTCTAGCAATGCAATATCTTACTTGTGGTCGAATAGCGATAGTTCAAGAATTGCAGTAATTTCAAAAGCAGGTTATTTCACAGTTACAACAATTGATAATCATGGATGCGCTTCAGTTTCTGATTCTGTAATTGTTAAACCAGCTGCTCCAGCTACTACAAATGCAACTTTCATTATTAATTCTACAAGCAATCCTGTAGATGTTAGTAGTCTTGTAAAAGGAACCGATGGCGCTAGTTTCAATTATTATGCATCTTCTACTAATTCAACAGTTATAGCTGTACCATCTTTACAAAAAGTGGCTGGGGTATATACTTATTATGTAAGTGAAATTGTAAATAATATTCAGAGTGATAGGACTTCATTCACTGTAACAATGATTGATCCTTCCGAAATCGGAAATCTGAATAAGGTATCTTCTAAAGCAGCTACTCTGCAATCAGACGGTAGTTTCATAATCGGATTTACATTTACCGTTACAAATCTAAGATCAGAAAAATTAGATAGTGTAATGGTTTCAGATGATTTGAGTAAAGTCTTCAATAACACGATTAATTACAAATTGGTTTCACTAAAAGCAAGTGGCAAGTTGGTTGTAAATAACCTATTTGATGGAGTAATTATTACAGATATGCTGATGCCTGAAAGTGTACTTGATGGAAACACATCAGATTCCATTGAATTGTTCTTAAAAGTATATCCAAACGGTTTTGCTGGTGTTCTTACCAATACTGCTACTGTTACAAGTAAATCTGTTTTTGGAGAATTCAGTTTGCCTTCTAATGACCCAACACAGGGAATAGGCTTTGGATTGCATCAGCCAACTAAATTTACTATTCCGGCAGTAGATATTATGATTCCATCAGGGTTCTCTCCTAATCGCGACGGTATAAATGATGTATTTGTAATCTCAAGACCTTTCAATACAATGATCGATCTAGAAATTTTTAATCGCTGGGGAAACTTAGTTTATAAAGCTCAGGATTATAGAAATAATTGGGATGGAAAAGGAAATCAGCCAGGAACTATAATGGGTGATGATTTAACTGATGGAACTTATTATTATATCGTTTTGGCTAAAAATAGGAATGACGGAACTGTCAGAAGATTTGTTGGCTTTATCACACTAAAACGATAAACGGACTATGATTTTTAATCATGTCACAAAATGTATAAAATGACTTTACAATCAATTTTTAAAAAGGGATTATTTGTTGTTCTTTTCTTCCTCTATTTAGGTTCAACAAAAGCACAACAACATCCGATGTATTCTCAGTACATGTTTAATATGCTGAATATTAATCCGGCTTTTGCTGGAAGTGCTGGTGTAGCGCAGGTAACTACATTATACAGAAATCAATGGATTGATATGCCAGGTGCACCTCAAAACACCTCAGTTACATTTGATATGCCAGTGGATGAAAAGAAAATTGGATTTGGTGTTCAATTGTTCGACGAAAGATTGGGTATCGAAAGGTCAACTGGATTTAATCTAATCTATGCATTTAAAATTCCAGTTAGTGAAAGGGGAACACTTAGTATGGGATTGCAGGCAGGAATCTTGAATTATCGTGCAAATTATACAAACGTTGTTACTTTTCAAGGTAATGACCCAGCATTCTATCAAAACATAAATGGAATATTGCCATCTGCAGCAGCAGGTATATTCTATAATACTGATAAGTTTTATATTGGATTTTCTACTCCTGCATTATTAAAAACAAAAATCAGCAATCAAGGTGTTGCAGATGTCTCTTCTGCTACAGGAACTGATTTGCATTTATTTCTTTCATCGGGATATAATTTTGATCTAAGTGAGAATGTAGTTTTAAAACCGTCTTTTCTTGTTAAAGCTGTAAGTGGTGCCCCTTTAGAATATGATTTAAATTTGAATGTTTGGATGCAAAATATTTTTGGGGTCGGTATTTCTTATAGAACTGGAGATGCTATTGTAGGTATCGCTCAACTGAAATTGGGAGAAAGATTAAATTTTGGATATGCATATGATAAAACCTTTACTAATCTTGGATCTTATAGTAGGGGTAGTCATGAATTGATGTTACGCTTAGAAATAGGGCGTCACACAGAAAATGTTTCTTCTATTCGTTATAATTAATTAGTTGTTTTATGAAAAAGATAATTTTATTAAATGTATTTCTGGCAGTAGCTATAATTTCTTTTGCTCAGTCAATCGGAGCTTCTCCTGCTGATAGAAATATTAAAAATGCAACTGTAGTTTCTAGCATTCATTTAGGCACCTACGAATTGTATTCTGGTATACCTTCTATGTATATGGGAATTTTAATTTTGCAAAGTCAAGGAAAATACAAAGTCGCTTTTAGCCATGACGAAAGCAATTTTGAGATTGGAGATTATTCATTTCACCCTGATACAAATTCCTTTGAATGGAAAACCGGATTATTCAAAAATAATAATTGGGGAGGAAAAGTAACTACTGAAGGCAATAAAATTAGAATAAGATTTAATAGGGCTACCTATGCCGATTCTAAATAAATTGGTTAAAGGTCCTCAAGTAATTTAGTAACTCCCTCTCTTTTTAAAATCAAATAACCGATCCGGTCATTGCTGATACCTTCTTTAATATGGTAGCTGAATTCAATTTTTTCTTCCGACATATTAGTTTCGAAATACCTGAATTGAATATTCGGGTATTGTTTTAGGCCCTCACCAATTTCGTAAAGATGAGTAGATAGCACAAATAAACTATGTTTCATCTTGATCAATCCCTCAATCACGGCAGTACTGCATTTCATGGCATCCTGAATATTCGTGCCTTTGAATAATTCATCTATTAATATAAACCAGTTTTTTCCATCACTGATCTTTTCAATTGTTTTTTTGATGCGTTGCACTTCGTTATAAAAATAACTTTGTCCCTTAAAAATATTATCCTCTACCTGAATATTGCTGAGTAGTCCATCAAACAAACTCAACTGCATATTTTTAGCAGGCACGCCCATGCCTACATGTGCGAGGTATACAGATAGACCAATTGCTTTAATATAAGTACTCTTGCCCCCCATATTGGCTCCAGTTAAGAAAATAAAATTTTCGGTTTTATTTAAGTTAATATCGTAGGCAACAGGTGTTGGTAATAATAAATGATATAAACCCTTTGCATTTACAAAAGGTTGCGCTGAATCTTCAATACTAGGGAATACAAAACCATATTTTTTGCAGGCGATTGCCATACTCATATAGGCATCTAGTTTGCAGAAAATATCAATTAAATCGAAAATGGATCTTTTGAAATGGCTACGTAAATAGTTGCCGTAATATAAAATTTCTTTGGGCGATAATTTTTCGTCCTTGTCAATTTTTTCAATCTCCTTCAAGATAGGTTTTTCAACAAAGTGTTCAATCTGATCATACCAGATTTGTAATTGGGCACTCTTTTTTTCAGCATCAATTAAATTCAAAATTTGTCTCATGCCTTTTAAAAAGGAAATAGCATGCGTAATAGTGTATTTGGTGATACTATAATCGGAGCTATGCAAAATTTTATAAATGGCACTAGTTACGATATCAGGTTGCTTTGGATATGGATCGATAGCTGTTTCATAAAACTTTTCAATCATCATGATGGTTCCATTTGTAATAAGATCCAATGGCCATTTTTCATGAACCTGCATTAATGCCTGTATGGTTAGCTGTGCGTCTTGTATTGCCTTTACCGAATCTAAAGGGTTGCCTAGGATATATTTAAAATATTCTCTTCCACCATTTGTTTGCGTAAAATTGAAATGGTGAAAAACGGATTGTTCTTCATCATTAAGAAAGATGGATAAGTCGGTCAGTGTGGTTTTATCTACTTGCATGTGCTGTATTAATGTTCAAATTGCAGTCTCATTCCTTGCTTAGATTCATCGAACACCCCATTTCCATAAACTAAATGTCCGTTTACAAAAGTTTTTGTGATGGTGGCAGGGAATACGAATCCTTCTAATGGACTCCAACCGCATTTATAGAGAATGTTTGATGTAGCAACCTGACTTGTTTGATTCATATTTACGAGTACCAGATCTGCATAGTATCCTTCTCGGATATAGCCTCTTTCTTTAATCTGGAAGCAGTCAGCCACAGCATGGCTCATTTTTTCTACCATTTTTTCTAAACTAATCTTGCCTTCATTTACATAATGCAGCATTAAGGAAACGCTGTGCTGAACTAGAGGCAGGCCTGCATGTGCATGCATATAATCTTCTTGCTTTTCTGCCCAAGTATGCGGTGCATGATCTGTTGCAATAATGTCTAATCGATCATCTAGTAATGCTTCCCATAAGGCAGTTTTATTGTGTGGAGCTTTGATAGCAGGGTTGCATTTAATTTGATTGCCCAAACGCGCGTAATCATCGCTTGTAAAATGCAAATGATGCACACAAACTTCTGCAGTGATTCGCTTGTCTTTTAAGGGAATCATATTGGTAAAAAGCTGTAATTCTTTTGCTGTGCTGATATGAAGAATATGCAGGCGACTATTAAATTTCTTTGCTAGTTGTACGGCTTTAAAAGAACATTCAAAACAGGCTTCTTCATTACGAATGATGGGATGGTCAGAGGGTTCCAACTTTTCTTTTACAGCACTAAGCGCTGCTAGATTGGCTTTGACGATACGTTCTTCTTCGCAGTGTGTGGCAATTAATAATTCTGAGCCTCCAAATATTTTCTCGAGTAACATAGGATTATCAACCAATAAATTTCCAGTAGAGGAACCCATGAATATTTTTATGCCACATACATCCCGTTTCTTATCATTGGTTTTTAATACTTCTTCTAGGTTATCGTTCGAAGTTCCCATGAAAAAAGAATAGTTAGCCAAAGATGTTTCTTTGCCAATGGCATATTTAGCCTCTAATAATTCTTGGGTAAATGCGGGAGGATTGGTATTGGGCATTTCCATAAAACTGGTAACACCGCCAGCCACCGCAGCTTTGGCTTCGGTATAAATATTGGCTTTATGTGTTAATCCGGGCTCACGAAAATGAACCTGATCATCGATAGCTCCTGGAATTAGAAATTGATTGGTGCCGTCTATTTCAATACAGTTTTCTGGCAGATTAATCGAAGCTGCTATTTTTTCGATTCGGCCATTTTTAATCAGCAAATCGCCGTAGAAGCGGTTGCCTTCATTAACGATACAGGTATTCTTGATCAGATAATTTTGCATGAGTATGGTTTCGATAATGCAATTTATCGAAACTTATCAACTGCAATGAATAAATAGGAAAACTTATCGTAGAAAATTAATCTTCAAAATGGATGGAGAATACAATCATTCTTGATTGTATTTTATCCAATACATTCGAATATTTCAGTGCTGGGTCAACCTGATGAATATTTGACAACCCATTACTGATCTTGAGCTCCGGGGAAATGGTTACAAAAGGAAGGTAAAAATTAAAGCCAATACCCGCTTCGAAACCAAAATCGTATCGTTTGAGTTTAATGATATCATCGGCGTTACGAGCAGTAGAATTGCTGGCTAAGTCAATATCATATTTAATACCCCCTAACATATAGCTTCTAAAATTTCCGATCCGATCGGAATTAAATTTAACCTGAAAAGGAAAGCTTACAATATTGGAAGGAAGCACTTGCTTTTGAAAAGAAGGTTCTCCAGGGTTTGTTTTATTTAAATTATAGGAAATGAATTTAGATCCACCAATGATCAACTGTGGGTTTACCCTTAATTGAAAATGTTCATCTAAACGTAATGTGCCCAATAATCCCAAAGCAACGCCACCACTAGAGCCTGGTTCAGCAACCATGATACTGTCTGATGCTAAAAATTTAGCGCTTTTAGTTTGTTTTAAATAAGAAGTATTATAACTAAGCGTTAGCCCAAAATAATAAGGCATGTCGTCGTGTTCTATACGATACAAGGTCTTTTGGCTAAACCCTTGAAGGCCCGCCATCAGTAAAAATGTACAGAGGATTAATCTTATGGTTTGCTTCCGCAGTAGATCGTGCATATCCCTAGACTAAGCTTTTTTAAATATGTTTGAGTAAATCCTGCTTCATTCATTAAAGTTATAAATGTTTGTCCCTCAGGAAAAGCTTGAACGCTATCGTTCAAGTATTGATATGCTGCCTTATTACTTCCGAATAATTTACTAATGCTTGGTCCGATGACGTTCATATAGAATTTATAAAATGCCTGAGCCGGCGGAAATGTTGGTTTTGAAAATTCCAGCACCACCAATTTACCACCAGATTTTAATACACGCTGCATTTCTGCCAAACCTTTTTCAAGATTTTGAAAATTTCGAACCCCAAATGCAACAGTAACTGCATCGAAATAGTTGTCTGCAAACTGAATAGTCTCGCTATCGCCTTTCTGCAATTCTATTACATGATCCAGATGCAGGTTTTCTAGTTTCTTCTTTCCAAATTCAAGCATCCCTTCAGAAATATCGATCCCGATAATTTTTTCTGGGTGCAGTTGTTTGTAAGTCATGATGGCCACATCTCCAGTACCAGTTGCAACGTCCAAAACCAATTTAGGATTCAAGTCCTTTATCTGATTGATCGCTTTTTTACGCCATCCCTTATCGATACCTGCACTCAAAAATCGGTTTAAAAAATCATATCGAAAAGCGATCGTGTTAAACATCTGAGCCACCTGCGCTTTTTTGTCTAACTCACTTTGCCTGAAAGGAACTACCTCATCGTGTGCAAACTTTGCCATGCAGCGAATATATTAAATTTAAGCGGGAGGATGCACTGTTGCCCAGTCTTTCCTGTTGTGAGATGGTTAATATTTCTCTAAAACCTTGCAAAAGCGCCTAGGTATTTTATTGGATGGGCAGGGGTGGCTTACTATCTTTGTTTGGAATGAGAGCATTGATCTATAAATCTACAGGTAGTTGGTACATCGCTAAAAATGCCGAGGGCAAGACCTTTAATGCCCGGATCAAAGGTATTTTCAAGATCGATAATATTAGTTCTACCAATCCGCTAGCCGTTGGAGATGAAGTGGAGATGGAGATAGAGGATGTGGAAGAAGAATCAGCCATGATCCATGAAATTCTTCCTAGAAAAAATTATGTTGCACGGATTTCGCCACATAATAAAAGGATGCACCATATTGTAGCCAGCAATTTGGATCAATGCGTTTTATTTGCCACTTTAAGAGATCCCAAAACCTCACAGGGATTCATAGATCGATTTTTGGTTGCCTGCGAATCATATCATATTCCCGCCGTCATTGTTTTTAATAAAGCAGATATCTATCGAACTAAAGAGATGGTGGTATTTGAAGAGCTCAAATCAATGTATGAAGCAATTGGATATAAAGTGATTTTGGCAAGTGTGCAGGAAAATATTGGAGTTGATGAAATTAAGACACTACTAAAAGATAAAACCAGTTTGTTGAGTGGACATAGTGGAGTAGGTAAATCTACATTTATCAATGCCGTTTTTCCTGATTTTACTTTGCGTACTGCAGAAGTAAGTGATTGGAGTGGCAAGGGAATGCATACCACCACATTTGCAGAAATGTTTGATCTAGATTTTGGAGGTAGAATTATTGATACACCTGGATTACGTGAGTTTGGAATCGTTGATGTTAGCAAGCAAGAGCTCTCGCATTATTTTCCGGAGATGAGAGATTTAATAGGTGGTTGTCAGTTTAATAACTGCATGCATATCAATGAGCCCGGCTGTGCTATAAAGGCAGCAGTAAATACGGGAGAAGTATCTATCGAAAGATATGTTAGCTATTGCACGATCTTAGAGAAGATGGAAGAGATCAATTATTAATTTTATCCATTTTATATTTAGGCATTTTCTTTGCCAGATTCTCGTCTGATAATAATTTTTCCGCTCCTGTATTTCTTCCATGTAATCCAATGCATGATAAGCCGTTCAAATCTTTAGCGCTATCGTGCCGGAAAATTCCACAGGAACAAAAAAAGCAACAACAAAAAAGAAAAATCAGCGTACGCATAAAATTTATTTTTTTGGGGCATCATTATGCTCTGCAAACCAGGAAGCATATTCAATATAGTTATTAGTGATCCGATTAATTTCTCCATGAATCAGTTCTGCGGAAACCTCTTTAACTTTTTTTGCTGGCACACCGGCATAAATGGTTCCAGCTTCAACGATGGTACCCTCTAGTACAACAGCACCAGCAGCTATAATCGAATTACTTTGTACCACACATTGGTCCATCACGATCGATCCCATGCCAATCAACACATTATCATGAATGGTACAACCATGAACCATCGCGTGATGTCCGATTGAAACATTGTTTCCAATATTGGTGGGATGTTTTAGAAAAGTACAATGGATGATGGCACCATCTTGTATGTTTACTTTATTACCGATTTTAATATAGTGCACATCGCCCCGAATCACCGCATTGAACCATACACTGCATTCATCACCCATCACCACATCACCCACGATGGTTGCGTTTGGTGCAACAAAACAGTTTTTACCTAATTCAGGGGATTTACCTTTAACTGGAAGGATGAGTGCCATGGTAACTAGTTTTGGTTTCGAGTACAAAGCTACATCCTTCAAGCTTTTTTCGGCAGCTAAAATCTGAACTTTGTAAATTTGTAGGAATCTATGCAATCGAACCGCCAATTATTTCTGAATCATGTAGCTCAAACTTCCACTCAACCCATTGGTATTGAGATGGTGAAAGCCGCTGGGATCTATTTATGGGACGTGGATGGGAAGTCTTATTTGGATATGATCTCTGGCTTTAGTGTCTGTAATATTGGGCATAGTCATCCCAAAGTGGTGAAAGCCGTACAGAATCAGGCGGGGGAGTATATGCACTTGATCGTTTATGGAGAATTTATAGAAAGTCCGCAAACTACCTATTCCAAATATTTGACCGATCAGTTACCTGCTTCTTTGAACTGTGTCTACTTCACCAATAGTGGAGCAGAAGCAACAGAGGGCGCGATGAAGTTGGCGAAGAGAGTTACGGGCAAATCAAAGATCATTGCCTGTAAGAATGCGTATCATGGAAGTACGCAGGGAGCTTTAAGTGTAATGGGCGATGAGTATTGGCGCAATGCATTTAGGCCTTTATTGCCAGATATCGAACATGTAGATTTTAATGGTCAATCTGCCATTGATGCAATTGATAAAAATACTGCCTGCATCATTATAGAAACAGTTCAGGCCGAGAGTGGAATTATCAAACCTAATCAAGAATGGATACAAGCGATTCGTAAAAAGTGTGATGAGCTTTGTGTGTTATTGATCTTTGATGAAATTCAAGCAGGCTTTGGAAGAACAGGTTCCTTATTTGCATTTGAACAATACGGAGTAGTGCCTGATATTTTATTATTAGGAAAAGCATTAGGTGGTGGTATGCCATTGGGTGCATTTATTGCCAGTAAATCATTGATGTCAACGCTCACACATCATCCGGTATTAGGCCATATCACTACATTCGGCGGCCATCCCGTTTCTTGTGCTGCTGGTAAAGCCGCATTGGAAGTTTTGTTGGAAGGAAAATATATTGATACTGTTTTTGAGAAAGAAAAAATACTGATCGATCTGATCAAGCATCCCGCTATTGTATCGAGCAGAACTGCCGGGCTATGGATGTCTTTACAATTTGCATCACCCGAACTCAATCAAACCATTGTTCACCAATGCGTAGTAAATGGATTAATCACCGATTGGTTCCTCTTCGCCCCAGATCGTTTGCGAATTGCGCCACCACTGATTATTACGGAAGAAGAACTCAAAGAAATGTGTGCGATTGTTTTGAGGAGTATTGAGGAAGTGGTTCACTAAGAAACTTGCATCCTACAAAATCTGCTATACAATTTTTCGTAAACTGGAATGATCTTACTGATATCGAATAAGCAAGCTTGTTGGTAGGCGGCTTCTTTCATTTTTGCTAATCGCTCTTCATCGCGAAGCAGATCGATCGCGAAATCACTCATTGCTTTGGTGTCGCCCACATTGGCCATAAAACCAGTAATTCCTTGATTATTGATCTCTGCTAATCCACCTGCATTTGTGCTGATCACAACCGCACGTGCGGCCATGGCTTCGAGTGCTGCCAAACCAAAACTCTCATATTCCGAAGGCAATAAGAACATATCACTAACTGCAAGGATGTCTTCCATCTGTTCTTGTTTTCCTAAAAACCGTATATCTTCTTCAATGCCTAATGCACGAGCTTGTTCTTCTGCAGCATGGCGTTCTGGTCCATCACCCACCATCAATAATTTTGCTGGCATGGCTTTACGAACGTTAGCAAAAATGGTTATCACATCATCAATGCGTTTTACCTTTCTAAAATTTGATGCATGCATTAAGATCTTTTCGCCATGTGGTGCAATTACTTTACGGAAAGCATCGATCGGTTTTTTATTGAAACGGGTAACATCTACAAAATTATAAATAACATCGATCTCTTTTGTGATCGCGAAGTTCTTGAAAGTTTCTTCTCTCAGATTCTCTGACACAGCTGTGATCGCATCACTTTCATTGATCGAAAAAGTAACAACAGGTTCATACATTTTATCCTTCCCAACAAGTGTAATATCCGTACCATGCAAAGTAGTGATCACAGGAATGCTTCTTCCTGTTTTTTGTTTTACGATCTGCTTTGCCATATAAGCCGCTGAGGCGTGTGGAATGGCATAGTGTACATGTAATAGATCCAAATCGTGATTCATGATCACATCTACCATGGTACTAGCCAACGCTACTTCATAGGGTGGGTAGTCGAACAATGGATAGGTAGGTACCCGTACTTCATGATAAAATATATTGGTATTGAATGTGTTTAAACGCACAGGCTGCTGATAAGTTATAAAATGAACTTGATGTCCTTCATCAGCCAAAGCTTTCCCGAGTTCCGTTGCCAAAACACCACTTCCACCAAATGTGGGGTAGCAAACAATACCTATACGCATAGTTCGTAGTTTATACTTGAAGGGCCAAAGCCTAATCAGGTGCAAGTAACAATTAATTCTCCGTTAATAAAACCCCGTTCATACCATATTGTTCAAACACAACAAATGGTTAACTTTAGCGCTAAACAAAACCAGCTGATGAAAAGACTTATTACCATATTAGCCTTATTGCCTTTATTGGCCATAGCACAGAACAAAGATTCTGTGATGATCAAAAAGTTTTCTGATGAAATTCTTAGAAATGGCACAGCCTATGATTTGCTCTACCAATTAACCAAACAGGTAGGTGGTCGCCTAGCGGGCTCTCCCCAGTTTGCAAAAGCAGAACTATGGGGTAAAGCAGCTATGGAACATATCGGGGCTGATGAAGTGTTTTTGCAAGAATGTATGTTACCGCATTGGGTTCGAGGTGGTCAGGATAAAGCAGTAATCACAGAGCTCGATAAAAAGAAAGTGACTCGTGCATTGGATGTAGTAGCGCTTGGTAATTCTTTGGGATCAAATGGAAAGACCATTACTGCAGATGTTTTGATGGTGGCTGATTTTGCAGAACTTGAAAGAAGAAAAGACGAAGTGAAAGGCAAGATCGTTTATTATAATTATGGCTTCAATCCTACCAATATTCAACCTTTTGTTTCTTATGGTGAAGTGGGTATTTATAGAAGATCCGGACCGAGCAGAGCCGCTAAATATGGTGCTGTTGCAGTTATGATCCGTTCATTGACAGAGTCAACCGCTAACGATCCGCATACAGGCGCTATGGCTTATACAGATAGTATTCCAAAGATTCCGGCGGTAGCAGTAGGGCCTAGAGACGCTGATTATTTGTGGAATATTAAATCTGGATTCAAAGTTTCATTGAAAACAAATGGTCAATTCCTTCCTGATACAATCGGACATAATGTGATTGCTGTTTTGAAGGGTTCTGAATTTCCAGATGAGATTATTACTATTGGTGGGCACTTAGATAGTTGGGATGTGAATGAAGGTGCGCATGATGATGGAGCTGGTATTGTTCATACGATAGAGATTTTACGTGCAATGAAAGCGATAGGGTATAAACCAAAACATACCATTCATTTTGTGTTATTTGCCAATGAAGAAAATGGTTTACGTGGCGGTTTGAAATATGCAGAGAAAGCCAAAGCCAATAACGAGAAGCATATTTTTGCTTTAGAGAGCGATGAAGGCGGATTTACCCCAAGAGGATTTGGTTTTACCATTAAAGACAAAACAAAATTGGCAAAAGTTCAAAGTTGGTTGCCCTTGTTAAGACCTTATGGTACCGAAAGAATGATCGATGGCGGTGGTGGTGCTGATATTGGTCCGCTTGGACCGGCTTTCGGTACACCCATGTCTGGCTTCATTCCCGACCCGCAACGTTACTTTGATTTGCACCATGCAAGAAGTGATGTTTTTGAAAACGTAAACAAACGTGAGTTGCTTCTCGGCGCAGTAAATATGGCCGGATTAATTTATCTTGTTGACCAATATGGATTATAAAATACAGTTATGAAAAAAATACTTTGGATTTTCGCAACCATCCTAATTGTTGCTTTTGTAATATTTTTCTACTGGCGCTTCTATTTTGTATATGCAGAAGGAACCAAAGCTGGTCAGCTGAACACTTTTCAACAGAAAGGAATACTCTTTAAAACTTACGAAGGAAAAATTATTCAGAGTGGTTTTAAAGTCAATGTGGAGAGTAATTATTTTGAGTTCAGTGTCATAAAAGAATCTGTTGCAAAAGCGCTGTTAGAAAATGCAGGTAAAGAAGTTGAACTACATTATAAAAGATATTTCGGAAGCCTTCCTTGGCGTGGAGTTGAGAGTTATATTGTAGATAGTATTTACAATGTTCAAAGTGCTAATATTAAGATGGAGATTAAACCAAAATAAGATAAAAGATAAAAGATAAAAGATAAAAGATAAAAGTGAAGAGGGAAGAGTGAGGAGTTTATCCTGCGTGTAAGAGGAATATCGCTAATCGCTTATGTATGTCCGGAACGTTTTGGTTCCAATTCCTGATGGTTTTTGTTAGAATGCTTTCTGTTGGCCCAGTGATATCTACTGCCATACAAAGCTGTGTGGTTTCTTTACAATTGGCTAAGATGTCTTTCACTAATGCGTTATTTCTATAAGGCGTTTCAATAAATATCTGTGTACAATTTCTATGTTGTGAATCGTTCTCTAATTCCTTGATCTTGTTTTTTCTCTCTAAAGAATCAATCGGCAAGTATCCATGAAACTGAAAGCACTGGCCATTCATCCCACTCGCCATCAGTGCTAGGAGGATGGAGCTTGGTCCGACTAAAGGCTTAATGGTAATACCAGATTTTTGTGCAGCGGCAACTAAAAGCTGACCCGGATCTGCCACACCAGGACAGCCGGCTTCGCTTACTATGCCAATATTTTTTCCTGCTTTCAGATGCGATAAAAATTCTTGTGTCACAGCGTCTTCTGCTTTATGAATAGCGAACCATTTGTAATCATCAATCACCATTTCTTTCCAAAGCTTTTTAAAAAATCTACGGGTAGTCTTTTCGTTCTCCACAAAAAAAACCTGGCAATCTTTAATAGCCTCAAGAATATAAGTTGGAATGGTTTCTAAACTTTCTTCGTACAATACGGTAGGGATCAAATATACTTTTCCTGTTGCCATTTTAATTTTCGGGATGCTTTAATGGATACATGCTCAATGTGGCTGCTATTACCGCATATGCTGGAGCCAAGACCCAACCAATAATTGGTAAAAAATGAAGTAAGTAAAAAACCAATCCGTTGCCTATGGCGAGGCCCTTGTGACTAGCCACATAATAGATACTTTCGGCAGGCGATTTTTTATGACGTTCCATGCTATAATCAAGCATGGAGAATCCGTAGTAATAACATTCTATTAAAACAGCCAATGCTGGCGTTAACCAGCCTAGAATTGGAATGAAACTCAACACTAGAATTGATAAAGTATAAACAGTTTGCCAGAGACTATTTCTGGCCGAAAGCTTAATGCCTCTAATAATATCTTTTAGTAATTGCGTAAAATTAAAAGGGATGTCCTTTCCTTCAATGATTGCTTCCGTTTTTTCGCTTAGATAGGCAAAAATGGGTGCACCGATAATGAGGAATAAATATTTAAAAAGAGAGAAATAGAATAGTAGCAGAATTAGCGAAACTAATACGGTTCCCATTGTAAAAAGAAACCCCAGAAAACTATTATTCATAGTATCAAGCCAATTTTTTAAGCCAGTCTTTAAGCTAAGCCAGGCAATAAATTCACCATAGGTTTGTAAAAAATAATACATCCCAAAAACAAAAAGAACGGTATAGATGATCCCAGGTATGAGAATCCACTTCCAGAGCTTATGCTTTTTGATAAAGCGATGAGCCAGAAAATAGGCTTGTATGGCAATGATGATGTCTTTTAACAATGGGAGGAATTTGTACTAAGTTAATTCATTAAGTTTAACTGGCAGACAATAGAAAGTTTGCAAGTGGTTATTAAATTGATATTTTTAACTATGCAAATAGTAAAATCAATTGTAATTCTAAGCTTTTGTATTATTTGGATAATGCAGGTGAATGCACAAAAAGAACCCCTTTTGATAATTTCTGATGTTAGTAAGCGTCCTTCCGAAATTACTATCAGTACCCACTCAAGATATGCCCCATTCCCTGATTCTGCAAGAATCAACGGACACGATTATAACGGACAACATTTTGCGTATATGGGGCACTATGATGATAGTACTGTTGAAATTTTTGTACCCAAAAATATCAATATAAAAAAGCCTTTGGAGTTAGTAATCTGGTTTCATGGTTGGAATAATAATGTTGACAGTGCCATTAGTTTTTACGGTTTAACTGAGCAATTTAGGAGTGCAAATAGAAATGCCATTATCGTTTTTCCTGAAGGACCCAAAAATGCGCCAGACAGCTATGGTGGAAAATTAGAAAGGCCAGAAATGTTTGCTTTGTTTATCAATGATATTTTAAAAAAACTGGAAGCCGCAAAGGTCATTCCGAAAAAGAAACAGTTAACTATCAAAGATTGCAGTATCAGTTTGGCTGGCCATAGTGGCGCATACAGGGTAATTAGTAAAATCATTCAGTATAATAAAATTGATGAGCTCTTATTATTCGATGCCATGTATGGGGGTAATGAAGCCTATCTGCACTGGATTGCAGAGAATGAAGCGCATCGGTTTATTCAAATCTATACTAAGGATGGGGGTACATTTGATAATACACATTTGATCATGAACCAATTGAAAGACTCTTTAAAAGTTGATATTTTGTCAGTCACTGAAAAAGAATTACAGATGGATCATTTGCAAAGTAGTAAACCCTTATTTATTTTTAGTGAGAACGAACACAATGAAGTGATTACTTTGAATAATAATTTCTATCGATTTTTACATCGATGGAAAAAAGGAGATCAGTGGCAAGGGTATACTGAGCTTCCCAAGGGATTGAAAAATTGGAGCAATTAGAACTTCGGACAGTTCATCGGTTTATCAGTAGATGGTCTGTTTACATAGATCAGCGAAATTTCAATCCCGCCTCTATTTAAGGAAGCCGTTTTTAATGCAGAAGTATTATAATCATAACTCATCCCTAATCTAAGATCGCCAAATTCCAAACCCAGGTAAGGAATGATCGCATCATTTAATCTTATCCAGGCTCCGGCATATAAACTGGTTGGTTTCTCAGCGTTCGGATCGGCTACCATTTGGTAAGCGCCTCCGAGCATGGTTTCACTGGCACCTCCTTGAAACATTTGTAAGCCACTAAGATGAATAAAATTAGAAGCACCAACCGGAAAGTAGGTGCCAGCACTAATATTGGCACGCGGACTTAAATTATAAACTGCTCCAGTAAATTGTTGTTTGGGGCGGTTGATATGATAAAGGCTTATCCCGAAATAAAAATTATTCTTATCGCTCGAACTTCCATTGTATAAGAATCCTGCATTAAGATCAAGATACCTAGTTTGAAGAGTTGCATTATTAAATACTTCAGAAGTGATACCCGTAAATCCTGCGCCCGTTAATTGATCTTCAAATTTTAATTGTGCTGTATTGATCAGCATATTGGCATAAGTGGCCTGAAAGCCAATGCCAATCTGATGATTACCATCTTCATCCAATCCTTTGTGGTAAGCTGTTGAAAAAGATGCATAATTGAATTTTACAGCACCATTGGCACTATTGTCGTTATACCCTACAAATCCAACGCCCCAGGTATCGTTTGCTGAAATACTATTTTGTAACACATGAAAATCGATAGCTGCAGTGGCTGTTGTAAATGCATTATTGATAGTAGGCCATTGGTTACGGTAGTTACCCATCACCCGATAGCTTCCATAAAATTTGCCAGTAAAAGCCGGATTCAATGTGAGAGGAGAGGTAAAGAATTGCGAGAAATGCGGATCCTGTGCTGAGGCTTTACCCAGCAAAAACATGCATCCTATTAAAACAATGAATTTGTATTTCCTCATCAGTAATTCGAATTTAAGCGAAAGCTTTGTACAACCCCACCATCAATATAAAATTGGGGCTGTATTAACTTTTACAATACAGATGAAGCACAGCTGCTATGATTGCACTTTCACCCCGAATGCCAAATCGCCTGCATCGCCCAAACCTGGCACGATATAACCCTTTGCAGTTAATTCATCATCGATATCACCACACCAAATTTTAATATTTGCGCCAGCTTCACGATGCACGAATTCGATGCCCACTGTGCAGGCAATAGCCGATACTATATAAATCTGTTTTGGGTTGCCTTCTGCCTTGATATATTTGATGGTTTTTACCAGAGAAGCTCCTGTTGCAAGCATCGGATCGCTAATGATCACAATCCTGTCTTCCAAAGAAGGGCTGCTCATATACTGCAGATTGATCTCGAAACTACCATCACGGTGGTGCTTTCTATAAGCAGAAATGAATGCATTATCGGCTTTGTCGAAATAGTTCATCATGCCATGATGCAATGGAATGCCTGCTCGCAGAATCGTAGCCAAAACAGGCTGTTCTTCCAGAACCTTACTCTCATGAATGCCAAGCGGGGTAGGTATTTCAACGGTTTTCCAAGGCATTTCCTTGCTAATTTCGTAGGCTGCAATCTCGCCTATGCGTTCAAGGTTACGACGGAAACGCATACGGTCTACCTGTACATTCACGTCTCTTATTTCTGATACCCAGTTGCTAACCAGACTATGTTGTTCACTTAGATTTACTATCATGACTTTTAAATAATTGGAGTTAATTTCGAGTTGTCAAATCTAAAATCAAACTACTGTAATAGAAAATTTATGTTTTATAAAGCAATCGGTCTAATGAGTGGGAGCAGTTTAGACGGATTAGATTTGGTTTTTGTGGAATTGCAGGAAACGGGTGGGGAATGGACCTATACGATCCATGCCAGTGCTTGTTATGCGTATGATCAGGACTGGAACGATCGGCTTAAAAATGCGATTGATTTGTCCGCCTATGAATATTTACTCCTCCATTGCAGTTATGGAAAATATATTGGCGAACAGGTAAATCGTTTTATTGAGGAATTTGGGATAGAACATCAGGTTCAGCTCATCGCTTCTCATGGACATACCAGTTTTCATGCCCCAACGCTAGGAATGACGGGTCAGTTGGGCGATGGAGCTACTATTGCTGCAATTACAGGCATTAATGTAGTAAGCGATTTAAGAATGATGGATGTGGCCCTAGGGGGACAAGGAGCGCCAATTGTTCCGATAGGAGAAAAATTATTATGGAAAGAATATGCTTACCTCTTGAATTTGGGAGGGATTGCCAATATCTCGGCTAATCGAAAAGAAGCTCCAATCGCATTCGATATCTGTGCGGCTAATCGGGTATTGAATTTATTGTGTAATGAATTAGGGATGCAGTATGATGCAGGTGGCGCAACAGCAGCAACAGGTAATATCAACACAGCGCTTTTAACGGCACTGAATAATTTGCAATATTTTCAACAGCCTTATCCAAAATCATTAGCGAATAATTTTGGGACCGACTTAGTGTATCCCATGATCAAAAACAAATCTATCTCGGTACCAGATGCATTAAGAACTTATACCGAACATATTGCCATGCAAGTGGGATACGCAATTAATTTATTGCATCATGAAAAACCGCTTACTGATTCGAAATTATTGATCACTGGTGGGGGTGCACACAATGCATTTTTGGTGAAACGTATTGCCACTTTAATAAGTGGATATGGTATAGAAACAATTGTCCCCGATAAGCAATTAGTAGATTATAAAGAAGCAATCATAATGGCATTATTAGGAGTGCTTCGTTGGCGCGAAGAGAATACTGTATTGCACAGCGTTACAGGTGCCAAAAGAAGTAGCATTGGAGGTGCGGTATGGATCGGTCAGGAAGCTTAATTATTCGATAGGCAGAAAAGAAAAACTATCGCCATCAAATAGTCCCTTATCGCTCAATTTTAAATGAGGGATCACCAACAATGCCATAAAGCTTAATGTCATGAAAGGAGCTTGCAGCTTGCTTCCCAGGCCCTTTGCCATGGCATCGATTGCTGTATATGCGGCGGCTACTTCATAGCCGTCTCTTGCACTCATCAATCCTGCAATTGGTAAGCCTAATACCAATTCATTTTTCGAGTCCACACAACTTACACCGCCTCTTTCTTCAATCACTAAATTAATGGCTTGAGCCAAACTTTCGTCATCAGTTCCTACTGCCACTATATTATGACTATCATGTGCCACTGAAGATGCAATGGCTCCTCTTTTGAATCCGAAATTTTTGATAAAACATTTTGCAATTGGTGCGTTATGGTATCTGTTCACTACCACCATTTTTAATTGGTCCTTCGAAGGGTCGCTAATGAAATTATTATTTTCAATAGTTGGATCAAGCCAAAGTTTATTGGTGATGAGTTGTCCGTCTAACGCCTCCATCACTGCAATATTTCCGTTGCTTGTTGGATAAGTTCCTACAGGTATGATCAAATCTTTTGCGCTAATTTTTTCGCAAACAAATTGGTTGATAGGTTCTTCTACAACTGATTGTATAAAGCTCTTTCCATTTTCGGCAACCAACTCACCTTTGATATATGTTTTGTTGATGATGAAATCTGTTAAAGAATCTGTGACAATAAAATCTGCATCATCACCTTCGTATAATAAACCAACATCGAGTTTATAATGCAACACAGGATTCACACAGGCTGCTTTTAAAACAGAGAATAGATCAATTCCTTTTGCTACGGCACGGGCACAAAGTTGGTTGATATGACCAGCTTCTAAACTATCAGGATGTTTATCATCGCTGCAGAATAAGATCATATTCGGATGATCTTCGAGCAATTCGATGAGCGCTTCGAAATTCTTTGCAGCACTGCCTTCCCGAATAATAATTTTCATGCCGTACTCGAGTTTGTCGAGTGCTTCTTCTGCTGTGAAACATTCATGGTCGGTTGAAATGCCTGCTTCAATATAGTTCTTAGCAGTTTCGCCTCTTAATCCGGGAGCATGCCCGTCGATCGGTTTTCCCAATGCATGTGCATAGCGCAGCTTTTGCATTACTTCGGGATCCTTGAATAATACTCCTGGAAAATTCATCATTTCACTGAGGTATTTGATCTCGTCTTTTTCAAGAAGCTTTTTTACATCTTCTGCATTGAGCGATGCACCAGCTGTTTCAAAAATAGTGGCAGGCACACAACTAGGAGCACCGAAATTAAATTTGAAAGGAACTTTCTTTCCGTTATTGATCATGAATTCAACGCCTTCCATACCGCATACATTGGCAATCTCATGCGGATCGCTCACCGTGGCAACGGTTCCATGAACAACAGCCAATCGCGCAAACTCACTCGGGATCAGCATACTACTTTCAATATGTACATGACTATCCACAAAACCAGGCAATATAAAATTATTGCTAGGCTTTTCGGTATTGGCTGTTGGAACAATTGTTTTGATCTTTCCGTCAACAACTTCAATGGTTGCTTCGTAAATAGATTTATTGAGGATGTCAACGATATTTCCAGTGATTGTAAAGCTTTGCTGATTCATGTTTTTATATGCTAAATTTGAACTCATTATTGATCTTAAATTGTTAGTATGAAATCCTTATATAGTTTTCTGTTATGCGGTCTTCTTTTTGCAAATCTGCTATCCGCTCAGAACGAGCCCAAAGTTCCATCAAAAATTACGGAAACGCAAAAAGGAATCATCAGGTTTGAGCATTATGGCGGGAATATTACAAAATTAATTTTTGAACCAGCTGGGTATCTGAAAAACGAAAAGATAACCAACGCAGTAGTTCCCCTACCGGATCAAGCTTTTACTAGAGCCCAAAATTTTTTGCCAGATGATACCATTACCATTTCTAACGAAGGTTTTGATGCGCATATCAATATTGCCTATTCAGCTGAATCGAATGGCTATCGTGGATTTCGAATTTTTTTAGATCAAAGTGAAAAAATTTTTGGCGGAGGAGAAAGAGCCCTGCCATTGAATCGAAGAGGTTATCGTTTTAATTTGTACAACAATCCATGGTATGGTTATAGTGAAGGAGCTGATAACTTAAATTTCTCCGTACCTTTTTTTACATCCTCCAAAGGTTATGGATTATTTTTCGATAATGGTTCTAAGGGCTATGCAGATATTGGTAAGAAGGATCCTACTATTTTTGAAGCTGGCTTCTTAAGTGGAGAGATAAATGTGTTTGTGATTTTTGGGAAAGACAACCAAGAGATTTTAACTTCTTATCAAAAACTTACTGGCTTTCAACCCATGCCTCCCAAATGGGCCATGGGAAATTTCATGAGTAGGTTCGGTTATACCAGCGAAAAACAAACCAAAGAAATTGTTGCAAAAATGCGTGCTGAAGTGATGCCGTTTGATGCGGTGATCTTTGATCTGTTTTGGTTTGGTGATAGTATCAAAAATACCTTGGGCAATATTGATTGGGTGAATAAAAACAAATGGCCCAATCCAAAACGCATGATCGCTGATCTGAAAAAAGACTATATCAATTCGATCTTAATTACGGAGCCATTTTTCTTGAAAGGAACCAAATCATATCCTTACGCAGAACAGTATCTCGCGAAAGACAGTGTGGGTAAGGCTTATCAGCTACAAGACTTTTATTTTGGGAAAGGAGGCTTGCTAGATATTTTTAGAAAAGATGCAGGCGATTGGTTGTGGAACTATCATTATAAAAAACAAATTGAAAATGGAGTAGCAGGTTGGTGGACCGATCTTGGTGAACCTGAAAAACATCCTTCTGATCTATTGCACAATTTGAAAGACCTTGGTGTGAACCGCATGATGCAAGCTGATGAAGTGCATAATTTGTATGGACACTATTGGAATAAAATGTTGTTCGAGCATTATGCAAAAGATTATCCCAACACAAGATTGTTTCACTTGAATCGATCAGGTTTTTCCGGAAGTCAGCGATACAGTATTTTTCCTTGGACAGGCGATATCAGCAGATCATGGTCTGGCTTGCGTGCACAGTTGCCGAATATTTTAGGAATGAGCATGAGTGGCATTCCATATATCCATAGTGATGCCGGTGGATTTGCCATGGGTGAGGGCGATGCGGAATTATATTTACGGTGGTTACAGTTTTCTGAATTCACGCCGATCTTTAGGCCACATGGAACTGCTTTGTATGAAGTAGATCCGAATGCATTCAGTTATCCTAGTGAGCCTGCGTTAGCTGATACATCTATCATATCAAATGTTAGAGCAGTAGTAGCTGATAGATACCGATTACTACCGTATAATTATAGCTTAGCATATAGACAAGCTGCTTTTGGTGAACCATTGATCAAGCCATTGTATTATCAATTTCCTAATGATACAAAAGCTAGCAATATTGGTGATGAATTTATGTGGGGCGATGCTTTGCTGATTGCACCAGTTGTAGAAAAGGGTCAAAAGTTTCATAATGTTTATTTGCCCAAAGGCGAATGGTACGAGCGAAATCTTAGTAAACCTTATCGTGGTGATACTACCATTTCTTATGCGTTAAAGATGGACCGAATCCCTGTTTTTGTAAAAGCAGGTAGCTTTATTCCTGAGTATACCTTTACACCAAAGGGTACAACAACTATCAGCCCAAAAGTCATTCTTTTAAATTATTATCCATCTGTTGATCCTTCCATGTATCAATTATATTTAGATGATGGTGTTTCAAAAAATTCAATTGAAAATAGGGCATATGAATTAATCGATTTTAAATCTGGTGGATTTAGTGGAAAGGAATTAGCTATAACAATCGAATCAAATAATGGAGTGTATCTAGGGAAACCAAACCATTACTTGTTAGAATTAAATCTAATGAATATGGTTAATCGCCCGAAAAAAGTAACTGTAAATGGGGTAGAAAGAGAAATTCTTGGAGAAAAAGAAAACGATGTAAAAATTAATCAGGCATTATGGAATTTTGCAAAGTGGCAAGAACTAATGCTGAATGTGGTTTATACCGGTGAACCCATAAAGATTTTAATTAATTGGTAAACCATTTGTCATAAGATTTCTTCTAAATGGCTATTGATCCTTAACTTAATAGCCCAATTCTAATTACATGAGAAAAAGCACACTCCTGCTTGCCATGGCAAGTATGTTATTTTTTTCTGCGATGGCGCAGAAGAAAAATGCAAAGGCTACAACTAGTCCTGCAGTAGAAACGAATACCGATTCGGTTTTGTTTTCAAAAGTTAAATACCGTTTAGTGGGTCCGTTTAGAGGCGGACGTAGCGGTGCGGTTACAGGTAGTTATAAAAACAAAATGAA
>CAIJLK010000210.1 GCA_903821465.1 uncultured Bacteroidota bacterium
AATTGAAATTCCGTTTTGAGAAATGACTAATTACCCTATTTTTGCAATCCTTTAGAAAATTAAAATTTCCTAAAGAGTTGAACGGAGGGCATAGCTCAGTAGGTTAGAGCGACAGTTTGTGGCACTGTAGGTCGTGGGTTCGAGACCCATTGTTCTCCCAACCAAAACCCTATAAGCATCTTATAGGGTTTTTAATTTACTACAATGAAGCTTACATTTATTCTAATTCCCCTCATTTCTGCATTTATTGGCTGGTTTACCAACTGGATTGCCATTAAAATGCTCTTTCACCCAAGAGTGCCTATTAAGGTGTTGGGGATTACTTTCCACGGAATATTCCCTAAAAGACAGAAACAATTCGCCGAAAAGCTTGGAAAATTGGTGAGCGAGGAGCTGCTTTCCTTCTCAGATATCGAGGAAAAAATCTCAGACCCAAAGAATATTGAGAAATTGATGCCCTATGTGGAAACCCATATCGACCATTTCCTGCGGGTAAAGCTGGCAGAAGAAATGCCCATGATCAGTATGTTTATAGGCGAAAAGACCACGAATCAAATGAAAGGGATCTTCCTACAAGAACTTCAAACCCTTTTCCCGAAGATCATGGAGAACTATATGGGGCAACTGGAGAAGGACCTCGATTTGGAGAAAATTGTGGTTGACAAAGTGAGCCGATTCTCCTCAGATAAGCTCGAAGAGATCCTCCAAGCCATCATGTCGAAAGAGTTCCGTTTTGTTGAAATCATTGGCGGCGTACTTGGATTTGTTATCGGTCTTTTACAGGTTTTAATAACCATTTTGAGCTAATCACCGATTAATTTCAACCTTCAGCCTAGGCTTTTAAAACTTTATCCATTCAAAATTGTCTTATTACCGCTTGTGTAAACGAAAGAGATATGGCTCCCTTCTAAACGAACTTTGCACTATACAAGTACTTACAATATATATATGAGAAAATTATTATTAGGGTTTATTTTATTCAGTCTAAGCGTTTCATTATCAGCACAAATGCCAACAGGCATGATGGGCGGTGGACGCGGGGCAGGTTCACAGTCGATGAATGTGGGCCATTTTTATGGAAAGATCGTTGATAGCAAAACAAATAAAGCAGTTGAAGGCGTTACCGTTCAGCTTACAGGCAACAAGTTCGATACAGTTAATAAGAAAATGAAAGAAGCCATTCTTTCAACCCAAATTACCAAAGCAAATGGGGAATTCAGTATAGAGGGACTATCTGTAATGGGTAAGTTCAATTTGAAACTGTCTTCTTTGGGCTATAAAAGCATTATTAATCAAGTTAGTTTCGGTCTTAAAATGCCTCAGGGCGGTGCACCTACTGCAGCAAGCATGCAAACAATGTTGGCTCAGGCTGATAAGGATCTGGGTAATATTAAAATGGAGCCAAATGCAACCGACCTAGGAAATGTAACTGTTACTTCTACAGCAAAGCCTCAGTTTGAAATGGGGATCGATAGAAAAATATTCAATGTTGATAAAAACATCATGGCATCTGGACAGACGGCTACCGAGATCATGAAAAACATTCCTTCACTGAATGTAGATATTGATGGTAATGTAACTATGCGTAACGCAACCCCTACCATTTTTATTGATAACAGACCAACTACCCTAACCCTCGATCAAATTCCTGCTGATATTATTGATAAAGTAGAATTGATTACCAATCCATCTGCTAAATACGATGCATCTGGCGGAAATGCAGGGATCCTGAATATCGTTTTAAAGAAGAATAAAAAAAGCGGCTACAATGGTGGTATCAGAACTGGTTTAGATTCTAGAGGAAAATTCAATGGAGGTGGTGATATAAGCATGCGTACAACCAAAATAAATATTTCTTTAAATGGAAACTTAATGCAACGTATGTCCGTCACAGAAGGTACCGCAGATCGAAATAACTTCTTAACCCAACCAAGCACTATTCAACAAATTACTAACGGAACAAGCTATAATAATTTTGGCATGTTAAGAGGTAGCATCGACTGGTTTGTAAGTAATAGAAGCACTTTCTCACTTGCAGGAAGCTACATGAAAGGAAATTCAACAAACGATCAGGATCAAAGAGTTGATTCTACAATTAAAGGTTATCAAACTTCTTATAATCTGATCAATGGTCAGAGCACAGGCACCATGAAAAACTGGGGAACACAATTGAGTTACAAATACAATTTTGTGAAAACGGGCAGGAACTTAGGTGCCGATTTCAATCTCAACTCTAGCACAAATGATAATACCAATAATATCAATACACAAACTTATAATGTAGACAATTCTTTAAAAGGAAATGCCTTAAAACAAAGAACATTGGGTGGTGGCGATTCTAAGAATTATACTTTCCAAACAGATTATGAAGATCAAATAAACGAGGATTCAAAATTTGAAGCAGGTGCAAGAGCAGCGATCAGAGATTTTGTAAACGCTAGCGATCAATATCGTTATCTCATTAATGATTATTACTTAATTCCAAGTATCAGTAGCAAGTACAAATTTAACGACCAAGTATATGCTGCTTATGTTAACTACGGATTCAAAGCAAAAAAATGGAGTTATCAATTAGGCTTCCGAGTAGAGAGTTCAAATTATACCGGAACTTTATTGAAACAGAATGGCTCTGATTCTTCTAACTTCTCTGTGAAATACCCGCTAAGCCTGTTCCCTAGTGCTTTTGCTACTTATAAGGTGAATGATAAAGAAGATATTCAAATCAACTATTCAAGAAGGGTGAATCGTCCGAACTTCTTCCAGCTAATGCCTTTCCCTGACTATTCTGATCCTCAGAATATCAATATTGGTAATGCAAACCTGAAACCAGAATTTACCAATTCATTCGAACTGTCTTATAACAATGCTTATAAAAAAGGTGCTAACTTCTTAGTTACAGCTTATTTAAAATACAGCACTAACTTAATTACAAGATATGTTTATCGCGATAAAAATGGCATCTCTCCTTTAGACAGTGCTTATTTTAATACTTATATCAATGCAGATAATAGTATCACTTATGGTCTGGAATTATCTAATAAAGTTCCAGTAACAAAATGGTGGGATCTGACTTTAAGTTTCAACTTATTCGATTCAAAAATCAATTCAGGAATTGCTGATCAAACAAGTGCCAATTCATTAATGAGCTGGTTTGCAAAAATGAATAATACCTTTAAAATTGGTAAGGGTTTGTCAGTTCAATTCAGTGGCGATTACCAAGCTAAAACTATCTTACCTCCAGGCGGAAGCAGCAATGGCGGCGGCGGCGGGAGAGGCGGTGGAATGGGTGGCATGTTTGGCGGCGGACCGCAATCAACTTCACAAGGTTATAATTTCCCGAGATATGGATTTGACTTGGCTATTCGTAAAGAATGGACCTGGAAAAATGGTAAATCAGGATCTTTAAGTTTGAGTATGAATGATATTTTCAAAACACAGGAATTCAAAACTTATTCTGAAAGTGTTTACTTTAATCAGATCAGTGCAAGAAGAAGAGACCCTCAAGTACTTCGATTAAACTTTAGCTTTCGCTTTGGTAAATTCGATGCAAACTTATTTAAACGTAAAAATACAAAAGCCGATACCGGTGGCGGTATGGATATGATGCAACAATAAGTGAAGAGTGAAAACTATTGAAGTTTAAATGAAAGTAAAAGCCCGGTAGTTATACTGGGCTTTTTTTTGTTTTTCTTCCACTCTTCACTTTTATCTCTTCACTTTCTTCCTCTCTTCACTCTTCACTTTTATCTATTATCTTTTATCTATTATCTTTTATCTTTTATCTTTTTTAATTGTTCTTCCCTGTGAGCATGGGTACAAAAGAAAACTCTTCAAAAGATTCTTCTTTCAATGTTCCATCTGCATTTTTAGTAATGCGCAACATGCGTTGTACTTCACCTTCATCCAATGGAATCACCATCATCCCGCCTGGCTTTAATTGCTCAATGAGTTTTGGAGGGATAAAGGGAGCTGCTGCAGTTATAATTATTTTATCGAAGGGCATATAAGTAGGTAGCCCTTCAAATCCATCCCCATAAAAGAATTTGATATTGGGATACTTGTTTTTAAAAGCATAATTCTTTTGCTCATCAAACAATTTTTTTTGCCGCTCAATCGTATATACCCTCGCTCCTAATTCTGCCAATACAGAGGATTGATACACACTTCCCGTTCCAATTTCCAAAACTTTTTCTGATTTTTTTATTTGCAGTAATTGAGTTTGATAAGCAACAGTATAGGGTTGAGAAATAGTTTGATCTGCAGCAATGGGAAAGGCTTTGTCTTCATAAGCCCTTAAATCGAAAGCCGAATCTAGAAAAAAATGCCTGGGAACGGCATTGATCGCATCGAGCACAAGCTCGTCTGTAATGCCCTTTGAGCGTAAGAGGTCAACCAACCTTTTCCGTAGCCCCTTGTGCTGATAACTATCCACATATTGTTTCATAAGCCCTACGAATATATGTCATCTGAAGTTTTCTTCCTGAGCTTGGGGCTAGATGTGAAAAGAAAACTGCCGTGAATTATTTCTTCACAGCAGTCTTTTAATTCTTTTGATTCAATAGTTTATTGCAAATGCATATCCACAATAATTCTTTTGATCTTATTTTCCAGCACTGCGAAAGTTGCATCAAAAGCAGCTTTATTCGCCAGTTCCGTTTTTACACTGAAGTAAAATTTGATCTTTGGTTCTGTTCCCGAAGGCCTAGCCGAGATCTTGCTACCTTCTTCGGTAATAAACTGTAATACATTACTCTTAGGAAGTGTAATAGGCCATGTTTCACCTGTGGAAGGATTAGTTCCTTTTGATAATTCGTAATCCAATAATTGCAATACTTTAGATCCATCAATAGTTAGCGGTGGATTTTGACGATAGCCATCCATCATATCCGCAATTTCTTTCTGTCCGTTCATCCCCTTCTTAGTAATGCTGATCAGACTCTCGTAATAAAAACCATATTGCTGATAGAGCTCAATCATTTTATCGAACAGGGTCAATCCCTGATCCTTAGCATAAGCAGCCATTTCGCACATTAAAGCAACGGCACTGATAGCATCCTTATCTCTTACCTGATCACCGATCATTAAACCAAAACTTTCTTCTCCTCCAATCACATAATTTTCCTGTCCCGCTTTAGCTTTAATTAATTCTGCGATCCATTTAAAACCAGTCAATACATTATAACAAGCCACGCCATATCCAGCAGCAAGATCATTGATCATTTGAGTAGTAACGATGGTAGTAACAACCATATCATTGGGTTGCGCAATACCTTTGGCCTTTCGGGCCTCCATCATATAATTAAATGCCAGTACAGCAGTTTGGTTACCATTCATTAATACCCATTGGCCATGATGATTCTTAACGCCAATTGCAACGCGATCAGCATCAGGATCAGTACCCAATAAAATATCGGCATCCATTTGCTTAGCTAAATTCAAACCAATGCCCATGGTAGCAGCTTCTTCCGGATTTGGATAAGCTACTGTTGGAAAATTGCCATCTGGTGTTGCTTGTTCTTCTACAATAGTTACATTGTTGAATCCAAAAGTTTTCAATACTTCCGGAACCAATGTGATACCCGTTCCATGAATAGGAGTATACACAATTTTCAAATCGTTCTGACGTGCAATTACATCTGGGTAAACACTTAAGCCTTTTACCATTTTGATATAATCATCATCCATCTGCTTACTTAAAATGGTAATATTTGCTTCTCCGCCATTCCATTTTACTTCATCGATACCAGCAACAGCTTCTACTTCTGTAATCACATTTTTATCGTGTGGGGGTACCAGCTGACCACCATCGTTCCAATAGGCTTTATAACCATTGTATTCCTTAGGATTGTGCGAAGCCGTACAAACCACACCACCATTGCATCCTAGCTGACGAATCGCAAAGCTCAATTCTGGTGTAGGGCGTAATGCTTCAAACAAATACACTTTAATACCATTGGCTGCAAATACATTGGCCGTTGTTTCTGCAAAGAATCGGCTATTGTTTCTGCTATCATGTGCAATGGCTACTTTTATTTCTGCAGATCCATAAGTTTTCTTCAAATAGTTGGCGAAGCCCTGGGTAGCCATTCCAATCGTGTACTTATTAATTCTATTAGTACCCACACCCATAATACCTCTTAAACCGCCGGTACCAAATTCCAGGTTTCTATAAAAAGAATCGGCTAATTCATCGGTATTATTTGCCTGCATTTGGCTGATGGCATCTTTGGTGGTTTGATCGTAGTTCCCATTCGCCCAAACATTTACTTTTTCTTGTATAGCAGCATCCATGTCTAGAAAATTTTATTTATTTAATACGAATATAAACAATGTAATAATTTCTTTAATGACTAAAACAGAATATTAATAATCTTTCGAATAGTATTCTTTCTCTTTTAAGAAACCAACTTGACTACCATCCCCGATTTTGAATTTGGTTTCAATACTTGAGGGATGATTTTTTTGCAGAAAGAATACGGCAAAATGTAAATGGGCACCACTACTCCAGCCTGTATTTCCACTATATGCAATAACCATTCCTTTTCGAACCTTATCGCCTAGTTTAACTTTCGAACCGTTGTATTGGATATGGGCATAGTCCGCAAATGTGCCATCGCTATGATAGATCGAGATTACATTATTAAACTGTTTACATGCTTCACTGGGACAGGATTGATTATTATTATCAACCACTTTCATCACCACACCATCCCTCGCAGCCACTACCAGTGTATGTTCTGGCATCGTAAAGTCCAATGCATTTTGATTTTGGTGCGTGGTGGCGCCATTATAGCCTTGGGTTAATTTAAAATTTTGTCCCTTTGCAAATGGCAAATCGTACACATAAGCCGTATCATAACCATTCAGGGTAGCATCGCCAATGAAGGATTGATATTTATAGGAAAAACCGAAACGTTTTTTCGGATCGGATGGACCAACCTCGCCCAATAACATTTTTTCCGTGCCGGCAGGGATCACAAATGTTTTTTGTTCTCCCATACTGAAAACCATATTGTTTAAGTTCAATTCGAGGACTACTGTACTCGGACAAAACCCTTTATTAACAGCAAACAGCGTGGCACCATTCGATTTGTTTTCTGAATAAATGGTTGCGTTTTGTTGGGCAGAAACTATATTGAAAAAGCAAAGTGCAACAATTAAAAAGCAAAATTTCATGTACTTCAATTGGCGCTATCTATGGGTAATATAAGCTCCAACAACTTCCCCATTGGCTACTTCTAATTGTATATGATCTTCTAGTGTAGTGGCGACTGACAAACCAACATAATCGGGTTTAACCGGATAGAGTTTGTGCATTCTTTCAACCATTACCATCGTTTGAACAGTTCTTGGATAGTAGTCCAGAATTGGTTTTAATCCATATAATAAAGTCTTTCCGCTATTGGCTACATCATCAATTAGCACCACGTTGAGGTCGTTCAGATTAATAGCTTCGCTAAGTATTACTTCTTTCGGCATGTCTTTATTTAGACTAACCGAAATGATCTTGATCTCGTTTTTAATATAGGGTCTTAGCAAACCAGCTATTTTATTGGCAATCGTTAATCCGCTGTCTTTAACGCCTACTAATATTACAGCAGCCGTGCTCCCGCTAAGATTCTCTGCAAGCTCCAGGGCCATTCGATGCAATTTCTGATTAGCGGCTTCCTGATTCAGGATAGTTACTTTTTCCAAGTTCTTCAATTTTGTATTTCAAAAATAAGCACAATAAAACCAATCCCCAATCCAATTTACAACAATACAAAACTGTTAACTTAGCGTATAATTTTATATCATGGCCATCCTTCAGCAAATTCTATTTCTGGCTTTAGCCCTGTTTTCAGTCTGGCTTTTCAATAAAAACGCTAGCCAAATCAAAAGGAATATATTCTTAGGATTACCAGAAGACTTGAGCGACAACCCTTCTGCACGCTGGAAAAACTTGTTTTTATTAGCATTGGGTCAAAAGAAAATGTTCAAAAATCCATTGGTTGCCGTGATGCATTTAGTGGTGTATGGCGGATTTATTATTATCAATTTAGAAGTATTAGAAATTGTGCTCGATGGCTTTTTAGGTACCCATCGTTTATTTGTACCCTATATTGGTTTCTTATATAATTGGCTACTCAATGCTTTTGAATTATTAGCGGTTCTGGTAATCCTATTTTGTGCTGTTTTCTTAATCAGAAGAAATATCATCAAGCTAAAACGCTTTGCCAGTAAGGATCTGAACGGATGGCCAAGATCAGATGCGAATTATATTCTATTCACAGAGATCGTGTTGATGAGTTTATTTCTAACCATGAATGCCTGTGATTTAACCCTGCAATCTCATGGAAGCGAACACTATCATCAAACGGGACAGTTCTTTATTTCTGGAATGATCAGTCCGCTTTTTGCAGGATTCACTGATGGCTCATTAATTGCTATTGAAAGAACCTGTTGGTGGTTACATATTGTGGGAATTTTTGCCTTCCTGAATTACCTACCCTATTCCAAACACTTACATATACTCCTGGCATTCCCGAATGCCTATTATGCGCGTTTAGAGCCAATGGGTAAGATGAAGAATATGCCTACCGTGCAAAACGAAGTGCTCTATGCCATGCAACCAGAACTAGCACCAACAGATGCACCGCCACCCGCCAGATTTGGCGCGAAAGATGTATTTGACCTGAGTTGGAAAAGTTTGTTGGATGCCTATAGTTGTACCGAGTGCGGAAGGTGTACCGCAGCCTGCCCGGCCAACACTACCGGCAAATTATTGAGCCCGAGAAAAATCATGATGAGCACGCGCGACCGATTGGAAGTTGTAGGAAAAAATATCAACCTCCATAAATCATTTGTCGACGATCAGAAATCTTTATTGCACGATTATATTTCAGTAGAAGAATTAAGGGCTTGCACCACTTGTAATGCTTGCGTAGAAGCTTGTCCCGTTAGTATTTCTCCATTAAATATTATAGCCGAATTAAGACGCTCTTTGATCATGGAAGAAAGCAATGCACCGCAGGAATGGAATGGCACATTCAGCAATATTGAAAACAATTTTGCACCATGGAAATTCTCTCCCGATGACAGAGATCTATGGACGGCTGAAATGTAATTAAACAAAGGGTTTATACACGATTCGATATAATTGCAGCAAAGCTGTTAGCAGAAAAATAATACCCATGATCATATTCAGGGTTTTATTACTGGCTTTTAATTTGTTCACCAACCAATAACCGCCATGAATATACACAGCGAGACCTGCAATGGTTCCAGTGCCCGCACCAACAGTAAATAAATTAAAAGCAAGGGAATTCACATCCAACATTTTGGATTGAATTAAAATAGAGGTCCACAAAAACCAAAATGGAATTTGAACAGGGTTCAGTGCGCTCATCATCATCCCAAGTAAGAAGCGATTAATATTATTATTGAGCACCAACGCTTTTTTTTCAGTCTGTTGCTTGCGCGCGGTAATAAATGCCATTACCCCTAAAACCAAAAACAAAACAACAGTCAGCCATCCCAAACCAAGAAAGATCATTCTGTGTTTCACAACCCAATCCATTCCAATTAATGCAAAACGCAGATACACCATTTCTACAATAGCCACACCAATTGCAAATTGCTAGGCTTTTTTAAATCCCTCCTGCAAACCAACCTGCGTAGCCGTAAAGCTCATATTCCCCAGAGGCAATTGACCAAGAAAGCTGACAAGAAAACCAAAAAACAGGGTTGTTAGCATTGGATAAATTTAAACATTCTTAAACCAAGTCGATTGTATTAGTACTTGTAAATTCTTTGGCTGGCTTTTGCTTAGTCTAGATTTACCTGTAAACAAAGGAGCACCTCCCGGAAAATATACTGTAGTGATTTCTTTCATTGTTGATAAAGAAGGAGCCCTTTCTGACATAAAAGCCGAGAACGATCCGGGTTACGGTACTGCTGAAGAAGCAATTCGAATGATAGCAAAAGGGCCTTCGTGGATACCTGCCAAACAAAATGGTTTAAAAGTAATCTATCGTCACAAACAGTCAATCACTTACTTGGTGTCTGAAGAATAGCGCGTTGTTTAGTTTCTATATAGGGGCCCCTTGCAATTGTAAGGGGTCTTTTATCTTACAGATGTGGGACTAATTTTAAATTTTGTAAAGGAGGGAAAATTACAATTGTAGAACGAAACTTGAAAGTTCATTTAAATAGAATTCCCACTCACTTCCTTGCTGATAAGCTTCTGCGTCATGTTAGGCATATTAGCTGTAACCCAGGGAGGCAGATGCTCAGAAGGAACTGCAAACACTAGTAAGTCATCTTCAAGTCCCACAAGAAGTTGGTATACCATTTCAGATGTATCATAGATCTGGACGCTGTCAAATATGTGAAAATGTTTATCAAGCTTTTCGAGGTTGCCGTAGAAATTATCGGCAACAGTAATAGGGTCGACATAATGCCCGCCTTCTTCTTTTCTTGCTACCACACGAAGTTCTGATAGCGCTGTGTCTTTCAGCCCAAAAAAAATTAGATGAATTTTGTATCCTGCTTCTTTGAACTTACGAGGGATATCCCATGTTGCTTCATTGGTAAAATGACCTTCATAACAGAAATCGGTGTTTTTTGATATGGCAGTTTCAACCAACTCATCAAAATACTCTGTTAACCAAGCGAATGCCAGTTTTTTACATTCTTTGTGGGATTTGATACCAGAAATATATAATTCAGATCGCTTGCGCATGAAAAGCAAGTCACCATCAAATACTGTGCAGTTTTGCCGAATTTGATTAGGCAAGAAATCAGGACCAATTGTAGACTTTCCCGCACCATTTGATCCAGTTATAATATAAAGCTCCGGCATTTGAAAAACTATAATTGGTGTTGCCTGCGCAGGGTATCGGCTTCCAAGCTAGAAAGTTCCCGAATTACCTTCAACCCTCTTGAAGTTGTTTCTATAACCACCTGATTTATGCGTCCATCTGGATATTCCATATAGCACTGACCAGACGCAAGTTCTTTAGTGTTAATCATAAATGGATATCCATTACGAAATTTCTGTTGACGCATCCGCAATACTGCCTGTGTTCCCTTTGCTGCTAATTGATGGTACGTTTTCATGTAGTAAATATAAGAAAAAGGCATGAAAAACTTAAGAACTTTGCCACTTTTTATCTGACTAAAAAGGGTTAAATAAATTGATTTGTGTAGCGATACTTTCAGTTTGTGAACGGATTTTTGAATGACCGTCTTATTAATTACCTAAATTATGAAATATAAGTTTGGAATTAGTGGCATTATTATTGCTGATTTATTAAGGCTAGAAAATTAACTAAATGTATTTTATGTATTCATTTTTCATAAAGTCGTATAATCCCAAAAGAATCATTTTATTATTTTCACTTTTTTTAGTCAACTATGTTCTAGGCCAGGATAAAATTGATTCTGCCATGACAAAGTTGAGTGAGCAATATCCGCAGGAAAAAGTATACCTCGCTTACGACAGAGCTGATTATGTAATAGGAGAAACCATCTGGTTTAAGGGATTTGTGTTTTCAGGATACACGCTGTCTGATATTTCAACCAATCTTTATGTGGAGATGTATAATGCCAATAAAGAAATTGTTGCTAAGAAAATACTTCCCTTATTTAATGGAGCAGCTGAGGGTAATTTTTCAATTCCAGATACAACCAGAGAAGGTGTTTATTATATCCGTGCTTACACCAATTGGATGCTCAATTTCAATGAAGCATTTCAATACCTGCAACCTATTCTGATTTACAACCCAAGCTCAAAACTTAAATTACAAAAGCTGGATCTTCCTTGGACTGCATCTGTATTTGCTGAGGGGGGCAATATTTTACAGGATAAACAAACCAACATTTCAGTCCGTTTAAATTCTGATGGAGACATGCCTCAAAACTGGCATGGATATTTAACTGATAGTTTAAACACAAATGAAAAACTGGTTTCATTTCAATCCATTGATCCCAATGTTGCCCAATTTAATTTTATTCCAAGTTTTGGGAAAGAATACAAAGTAATTATTGAGGATGACAAAGGACATACCGCAACAGTAGCATTACCCAAAGTTTTATCAATTGGGGTTAATTTAAATGTAAATCAAAATGACTCACTATTAGAGTATCAGGTTGACTTTTTGAATATTCCCGCCCAAGAAACTTATAAATTGGTTGGCACCATCGATAATAATATTGTTTATAAAGCAAAAATAAAAAATGAGGGATCCACAGTAGTGCATTCTTTCGCAACTACTCAAATGCCCAAAGGTGTTTTACGCCTGACCCTATTTGATAAAGACTATCAAGTTGCTTCAGAGCGGCTTTGTTTTTTGTATCCCGACTTGCAACCCAAAGTAATCATTGATTCTTTAGTTATTAATAATAAGCCAAGAGCAAATAACGAATTGAGTGTAACTATTGATTCAGGAAAAACTGTTTGTGCCATGGTTTTTGATGCGAACTCTAATAATTCCTTTACTAAAAACAATTTGCTTAGCAGGGTTTGGCTGACTGCTGATTTTACCAAGAAGATCCAAGATGCCGAAAATTATTTTTCTAATAAGGAAGCTAGCAAGGCATTAGGTGCCCTCTTAATAACAAATAAATGGGTGCGATTTAATTGGCAAGAAATTCTATCCAATAAGTTCCCAGAAATTAAATACCCCAAGGATAATTATAAATCTTTTATCGGCAATGTTTATTACAAGAAGAAACCGCTTCAAAATGAAGCCATTAATCTGATCTTATTCCTGCCTGACTCTACCAAGCAGTTGTATCAAGCAAAAACAGATGCTAATGGTAAAATACTCTTGGATGGATTACAATTTGAAGGCTCCGCCAAAATGATTTTCCAACAATCGAATAAAAAAATAAATACCGACTTGGTTAAAATAGAGTTTACCTCTACTGAAAAGTTTGTGACATATCACAATCCCCTTCCTCCTACTGATTATATTTTATCAGCTAATAAAGAGAAAGATCTGGTTTCAAATACTCAAGTAAAAGAAAACCATGCAGAGAGAGTGAAAAACAATGCCAGCTTTAGTAATAAATTTCATCAATTAGAAGAAGTGAGTGTATATGCAAAAACAAAAAGCCTAACCGAAAAATTAGATAAAAAATTAAGTTCTGGCCGTTTTTTTAATCCTAGAGAAACTATTTATGATTTTATAAATGTTGAACAACCTGGTGCTACAGGAGGAAATGATCCACATACTTGGTTGAAATCAAGGATTCCTGGTTATGATATTGGATATGAAAAAAAAGGTATCATAACCTATTATATTGAAGAAACAATTGTTGATAAGAATAATATTTTTATTATAGACAACCTTCCATTTGATAATATTGCAATGATCAAAATACAGGGAAAGGGTGAGGGTCATCAAGTATTCATCTATCTGAAGAAAGGTGGAGAAATGAATTCTAAAAGCAAATCACTCAGTATGGAGAACTTAACCGGTTATGAGCACCAAGAGGGATATAAATCTCCCGATTATACTTTGGCAGAAAGTTCAAAAATTAAAACTGATAACCGCGATCTGCTTTACTGGAGTAATAATATTTCCACAGATCTCTCTAATCAAAAATATAAGTTGCAATTTTTCAATAACGACAAAGCAAAACAGTATCGGCTGGTAATCATCAACCTTTCAAATGAAGAAGGACCCGTATATTTTGAAAAGATATTAGAATAGGAAACTCGCTTTTATTGAATTTTTTAAAAATTTTATGGAAATATGAGATTTCTGCATCTAAGCCTTTAAACTGCCTATGCGATACTCATTAATTACTATATCGTGTTTATTCCTTTGGTATTCCTCAATTGGTCAGAATACAATTGAAAATAGTAGTGAATTTGTTTTTAAAGGTAAAATTGTTGGGCAGGACTCTGGATTTGTGCATTTGAGCTATTCCAATAGCAGTGGCAAATATATTCACGACAGCGTTTACTTAACCAAAGGGGAATTTGAGTTTAAAGGGTTTATAAGCGAGCCCACAATCTCCTATTTTTATGGAAAAAGGAAATCGAGAAGTGTAGATGATCCCAATAGCACTGATATCTATTTAGAACCAACTAAAATAAACGTAATTTTTAAGCTAGATAGTTTTAAAACAGGTATAATTACTGGGTCGAAATCTCAACAGGAATTCGACTTTTATAATCAACAATATAGGATTCTAGAGAATAAATGGGCACCCATATATTTATCGCTGAAAGAAGCCAGATCGAAGAATGATACAGTTAGAATCGATCAGATTTATAGTAATGAATTCCCCAAGATTAATGCACAGAGTGATAGTTTATCATTCAGTTTTATAAAAGAATATCCTAATTCTTTTGTAAGTGCGATGTTGTTGCAATACCAGACGCATAAAATTTCAAACGACTCCTTAAAATTGATCTATGCTCGATTGACTACCCATGTACAAGAATCGAAAAGGGGGAAGTACATTAATGAATTTATTAAAAAAGCCGAATCACTTAAAATTGGAATGCCAGCACCAGGATTCACAGAGCTTGATGTAAGTAATAAAAAAATTAGTTTGGCTGATTTTAGAGGGAAATATGTGTTCTTAGATTTCTGGGCTTCTTACTGTTCTCCTTGCAGAGCAGAACACCCCTATTTGAAACAGTTATATTCAAAATTTCATAATCAAGGATTTGAAATTATTGGAATTTCAGTAGATAATCTCGACAAAAAAGAAGACTGGCTTGAAGCAATAAAAAATGATGCTTTACCATGGCTTCAAATTTGTGATTTTAAAGGTTGGGCTGGAGAAATAGTAAACAATTACAATCTTTTTGGAAAAGGTATCCCCTCAAACTTTTTAATTAATCCAGAAGGAATCATTATTGGAAAAGATTTACATGAGGAAGCATTATCAAAAAAGCTTTCTGAATTGTTCTCGAAATAAAATAGCCAAACTGATTTACACGATAATGAGAAATGCTTTTAGTATAAAAAAATGTTTTGTAATATGCTTTCTGCTATTAAATCTTAGTGTAAATAGTCAGTCAGTATTTACTTATACACCCCTGCATCCAGTAGCTGGTGATACTATTAGAATTACCTATACGCCTGCTATTAATACTTTTTATTCCCCGGAGGGCTTAGTGGTCAAATACAATAAAAACAGAGAATATCTTTTTGACCTTCCAATAATAAAAAAGGGGAATTCCTATTCTGTCGTTATTTCAACTGACACTGCAATGAATTTACTTGTCTTAAGTTTTAAAAATGCAGGTGTTTGGGACAATAATAACAACAAAGGATACTTTGTTTATCTACAAAATTCTAATGCTGTAAAGGAGTTTTCATATCTAAACACAGCCCATGTTTTTGACTTTTATGGACCCTATAAATTGGGGTTCAAGAAAAGCGATAGTGCTGCTGTGGTAAATTATGAATTGGAATTTGCCAATTTTCCCGCAAATCGGATCCGTTTTTTTACTTCTTATATAACTGA
>CAIJLK010000211.1 GCA_903821465.1 uncultured Bacteroidota bacterium
AAATAAAACATACCTGACAGATCAGGATGGTATGGGAAAAAATGCTCAATGCTCCCGATCGGCTCGGGAGCATTGTTTTTAAAAAATGATCATCAGATAGAAAGTGTGGATGATTAGTAGGGTCTGATAATCTTAGAAAAAATGACAGTTACAAAAAACAGTAGTGCGTATACATTTTCTTTAGCAGCGAAAGCGAAAGATTATTACCAACTAATAAAATTCTCATTGAGTTTTATGGTGGTGTTCTCTTGTGTGATCTGTTATTTGTTGGCAACAAAAATTGTTGATTTCGATTGGGGGATGATTGCACTCTTAACTGTAGCCGGTATGTTGGTTACAGGAAGTGCAAACGCCATCAATCAGGCAGTTGAAAAAGATACCGATGCGCAGATGAAGCGCACTAGCAGTAGGCCAGTTGCAGCAGGAAGAATGTCACAATTAGAAGCTTATGTTTTTGCTGTGATTGCGGGCTTGGTTGGATGCGGCATGATGTGGTATTATTTTAATTTGTCGGCAGCTCTTTTATCGGCTTTTAGTTTGTTCCTATACGCGTTTATTTATACGCCTTTGAAGAAAATAAATTCAATAGCTGTGTTGGTTGGCGCATTTCCTGGTGCATTTCCCTGTTTAATCGGCTGGGTAGCTGGCAACGATGATTTCGCAACAGGTGGGTGGATCTTATTTGGCATACAGTTCCTTTGGCAGTTCCCGCATTTCTGGGCAATTGCTTGGGTAGCCCACAATGATTATAGCAAAGTGGGTTTCAAATTGTTGCCAACAGATAAGGGACCAACTAAATTCACTGCCTTGCAAGCTGTGATGTATTCGGTGCTAATGATACCGGTAGGAATACTGCCGCATTATTTTGGATTAACTGGAGAAACAAGCATGTATATCGTAATTGCTTGCAACTTGTTTATGGTAGTGCAGAGTTTGAGGTTGTACAAAGAAATGGATGTGAAAGCGGCAAGAAGGGTAATGTTTAGTAGTTATATCTATTTACCAATTGTTTTTTTGGCATTGCTGGCTGACAAATTACATTGATTAAATTTTTTTAGTTGAATAAATTGAATAGTGAGATGACGACAACAGTGCCTGGCAGCGTGCCGCAAAGAATTCACCCACACAAGTTTATAATGTGGGTAGCTATTGGAGGGATCATGATGATGTTTGCAGGATTAACCAGTGCTTACATTGTAAAAAAGAACCAGAGCAGTTGGCTGCAGTTCGATCTGCCCATTCAATTTTATTATTCAACTGCTGTAATTGTTTTGAGTAGCGTTACCTTGTTTTTAAGTGCCAGAGCAATTAAAGCAGGTAAAATAAGTCAATACAAAATAATGCTTTTGATCACAGCGGTTTTGGGTATTATTTTTTTACTCTTGCAGTACCTGGGTTTCAAAGAGCTGCAAGCAAAGAATATCGCAATAGTTGGACCCAAGAGTAATTCTGCGGCTTCCTTCTTATTTGTGATTACGTTTTTGCATATGATTCATGTGTTGGGAGGAGTGATCGCATTGATCGTGTTCTGGGTGAAAGAAAAGAGTAAAAAAACTACAGATGACAGTTTAGTTCCAATGGAAGTTTTGGGCACTTACTGGCATTTTGTGGATGCACTTTGGATT
>CAIJLK010000212.1 GCA_903821465.1 uncultured Bacteroidota bacterium
AAAGAATTGAAATTGGTTGATTAATAAATTGATTGGTTAATAATAAATACATGAGTCGTTTAAAGGATTTATTTGCAGTAAAAAATAGTAGGGTGCTGAACGTTTACTGCACAGCAGGCTTTCCGAATTTAGATAGCACTATTCCTGTGATGCAGGCTTTGGAAGCGAATGGTGCTGATATCATTGAATTGGGTATGCCCTATAGTGATCCGTTAGCGGATGGACCAGTGATTCAAGCCAGCGGCAATATTGCATTGGCCAATGGTATGTCGATCTCTGTTCTGTTTGAACAATTGAAAGACTTGCGAAAAACTGTTTCGGTGCCTGTAATTCTAATGGGATATATGAATCCGGTTTTACAATATGGCTTTGAAAAATTTTGTTCAGATGCAGCAGCAGTAGGTGTTGATGGTTTGATCTTACCAGATCTGCCGGAATATGAATTTGAAACAGAATATGGTGCGATCGTAAAAAAAAATGGACTAGATTTTATTTTTCTCGTAACGCCAGAAACTTCTGATGAGCGATTGAGAACACTCGATACATTGAGTACTGGTTTTTTATATGCAGTGAGCTCTTCTGCAACAACGGGATCTGATAAAGATTTTAATGCAGTAGAAAAATACTTGCATCAATTACAAGAAAAGAAATTAGTGAATCCAGTATTAGTTGGTTTTGGAATCAAGGATAAAGAAACATTTGAATCGGCATCGAAATATTCAAACGGAGCCATCATTGGTACTGCTTTTATTAAAGCCTTAGAAAACACGAGTGATATAGCAGGGTCGGTGAAACAATTTTTGAGAGGCATTATTTAGTCAAACTAGTAACAATGAAATTGGTGATTATCAAATACAATGCTGGCAATATTCAATCGGTATTATATGCATTGGAAAGAATTGGGGTGGAAGCTTTTGTAACAGAGGATGAGGCATTGATCAAAGGGGCCGATAAAGTTATTTTTCCGGGAGTAGGTGAAGCAAGCACTGCAATGAATTATTTAAAAGAAAGAAAACTCGATATACTCATTAAAAGTTTAACCCAACCAGTACTCGGAATTTGCTTGGGTATGCAGCTGATGTGTGCCTACAGTGAAGAAAATGATACTGATTGTTTAGGCATATTTGATGAGCAAGTGAAGAAATTTAATCCAGATACCAATACCCAAGCACATTTAAAAGTGCCACAGATTGGATGGAATAATATCTATGATCTACAAACGCCACTCTTCAATGGTATCAAGGATCATAGCTACTGTTATTTTGTTCATGGCTATTATGCGGCGAAAGGGGAACATACTATTGCTACAACAGATTATGTGTTGCCTTATAGTGCAGCATTGCATCGCGATAATTTTTATGGGGTACAATTTCATCCGGAGAAAAGCGCAGCGATCGGCGAACAGATCCTTAAAAATTTTATTCAACTTTAGAAAAATGTTATGCAAATAATTCCTGCTATTGATATCATTGATGGAAAATGTGTTCGCTTAACACAGGGCGACTACTCGCAGAAAATCATCTACAATGAAAATCCGTTAGAAGTAGCCAAAGAATTTGAAGGTGCCGGATTGCAAAGGTTGCACCTGGTAGATCTTGATGGTGCAAGAGAAGGTACTGTTAAGAACTGGGCTGTGTTGCAACAGATTGCTGCCAACACTTCATTGAGTATTGATTTTGGTGGTGGCATTAAGCAAGATAAGGATCTCAAAATAGTTTTTGAATCTGGAGCTGCATATGCTACTGTTGGTAGTTTGGCGGTTAAGCAACCCGAAATATTTCAGAGCTGGTTAACAGATTATGGGGCTGATAAATTTTTATTAGGTGCTGATGTGAAATCAGAAAAAATTGCTGTGGCTGGTTGGCTAGAAACAACAGATATTGACATCTACGATTTCTTAACCGATTATGTGGCAAAGGGGATTCAACAGGTATTTTGCACCGATGTGAGTAAGGATGGAAAGTTAGAAGGTCCATCTATTGATTTATACAAAAAGATCATCGAGAAATTTCCATCGCTTTGGTTTATTGCAAGTGGTGGCGTGAGCTGTATGGAAGATCTCTATGCATTAAAAGAAATTGGATGTTCTGGTGCCATCGTTGGAAAAGCGATCTATGAAGGAAGGATACAACTCAATGAACTGAAGCACTTGTTATAGCATATTAAAGCAAACGGATAAGACATGCTTACTAAAAGAATCATACCCTGCCTGGATATTAGAGATGGTAGAACAGTGAAGGGAATTAATTTTGAAAATATTCGAGATGCAGGCGACCCTGTTGAACTTGGTGCTTTCTATGCCGAGCAGGGGGCAGATGAATTGGTGTTTTTAGATATTACAGCCACCATCGAGAAGCGTAAAACTTTGAGTGAGTTGGTGAATAGAATTTCGCATCATATTAATATTCCATTTACAGTTGGGGGCGGGATCAGTAGTGTAGAAGATGTAAGTGTATTACTTCAGAATGGTGCCGATAAAATTTCTGTAAATACATCTGCCTATAAAAATCCGCAACTCATTAATGAACTGGCAAAGGAATTTGGAAGTCAGTGTGTAGTATTGGCCATTGACACAAAATTGGAAGCAGATGGGAATTGGTATATTTATTTGAATGGGGGAAGAGTTAAAACTGATACAAAATGTGTGGATTGGGCTAAACAGGCTGTAGATTTGGGTGCTGGTGAAATATTACTTACATCCATGAATCACGATGGAACCAAACAAGGGTTTGCATTAGATATTACTGCAACTTTGGCGGGTCAATTGCCAGTGCCGGTGATTGCATCTGGCGGGGGTGGCACAATGGAACATTTTGTAGATGTGTTTAATATTGCAAAAGCAGATGCAGCATTGGCAGCGAGTATCTTTCATTTTAAAGAAATAGGGATACCAGAATTGAAACATTATTTAAACGAAAAAGGAATAGTCGTTAGAATTTAATAGGATTATTATGAACATTGATTTTACCAAATATGCAGACGGACTAGTGCCAGCAATTGTGCAGGATTTTGATACCGATAAAGTATTGATGCTGGGTTTTATGAATGAAGCCGCATTGCAAAAAACAGAAGAGCTTGGTCGCGTTACTTTTTTCAGTAGAACGAAACAGCGTTTGTGGACCAAGGGTGAAGAGAGTGGCAATTTCTTGGAATTAAAAACAATGGCTGTTGATTGTGATAACGATACACTATTGATCAAAGTGCATCCAAAGGGCCCAGTTTGTCACACAGGAGCTGACACCTGTTGGATGGAAAAGAACCATAGTAATAATTTCTTGAGCTATTTGGAAGATATCATTGAATTAAGAAAAAAAGCTTCCACAGAAGAATCTTATGTGGCAAGACTGTTCTCAAAAGGAATTAATAAAGTTGCTCAGAAAGTAGGAGAGGAAGCCATTGAACTGGTGATTGAAGCAAAAGATGATAATGAAGAACTTTTTTTGAATGAAGCGGCAGATCTACTATTTCATTATTTGTTGCTACTAAATGCAAAAGGTTATAAATTGAATAATGTTGTTGAAATATTAAAAGGCCGTCATTCTAAATAGTTATGCAAAAACTTCTTTTATTCTTATTGTTATTTCCCGTTTCATTGTTTGCACAAATCACAAACGGGTTTGAGATCAAAGCAAAAATTGTTGGACTAAAAGACAGCACCAAAGTAATGCTCAAATCAGGAAGCTCTGGCTTGCAAGTGGCTTCTGCTCTAACAAAAGATGGTGAATTTCAGTTACAGGGAAAGTTAGATTATGCCGATATTTTTCAGTTAAGTTTTTCTGGCAAAACAGAAATGGCTGACCTGTTTATTGGCAATGAAACTTTAAGCATTACAGGCGATATTAGTAATACTAAGGGGTTTAATTATTCGGGCTCAGAAACAGAGGCAGACTATCTGGAGTTCAAGAGTTTGTTGGATCCTTATAAAGAAAAACTGAATGCTCTTGCAGCTCAAATAAATCAAGAGAAAGATCCAATCAAACGAAATCCCATGATGAAAGATTTCAATGATTTAAAGCAGCAGGTGGTTGCAGTGGGTGCAGTTTTTATGAATAAGAAACCAGCTTCTGCTGTTAGTCCCTTTGTTCTATACGCCCTTAACCCAATAATGGAAGGCGGTGCAACTCAAATGGAGCAATACTATGCAAACTTTACAGGGAATGCTAAGACAGGTCCCTTTGCTTTGATCATTGAGACTGCTATCAACAATTCAAAACTAGGCGCAGTAGGATCAATGGCCATTGATTTTACACAGAAAGATACCAATGGCAAGCCTGTGAGTCTTTCTTCATTTAGAGGAAAATATGTATTACTAGATTTCTGGGCAAGTTGGTGTGGCCCTTGCAGACAAGAGAATCCCAATGTTGTAAAAGCCTATAATAGATACAAGACAAAGAACTTTACCGTATTAGGTATTTCATTAGATCAGGAAAGAGCTAATTGGTTAGAAGCAATCAAGGCAGATGGTTTAACATGGACGCATTTGAGTGATCTAAAGTATTGGGGTAATGCCGTAGCTGTAATCTATAAAATTCAGTCCATCCCGGCCAATATGCTCATTGACCCAACAGGAAGAATTGTTGGAAAAAATTTAAGGGGACCAGAATTGAATGAGATGTTGAAATCTATTTTTAAGGACTAATTATTATCCAAACAAAAGTGTGTAACCTGATTCATCGAAACCCATGGCGATGATCTTGCCATCTTTTTCAATGATGGGTCTTTTAATGGCACTGCTATTTTCCAATAAGTAAGCAATGGCCGTTTTTTCATTCACTATTTTGCGTTGATGATTAATATCGAAGGCCTTCCAGGTACTTCCTTTTTTATTGATCAAGACTTCCCATCCCTTTTGTTTACACCAATCATAAAGTTTCTCTTCTGTAATTCCCTTTTTCTTATAATCGTGGAATTCGTATTTAATTTGGTTTGTCTTTAACCAGTTAAGGGCGTTTTTAATGGTGTTGCAGTTTGGAATTCCGTAAACTTGGTACATAGGTCTTTTAATAACTTATTTAGCCAACCATCCCTTTAAATTTCAAAGATGGTAGGTTTATAATTAAATTGCGTTCTTGCAAAGATTCAAATTTTCTACGCTCCGTGCGTTACTTATTTTAGTAACTGTAATTGCAATCAATTCTTTGCAAGCACAGGTACGTGCAGAAAAAGAAAAAAAACAACTGGGAATCATCATTGGAAACATCCTTGATGCCAAAACAGGAAGTGCCATTCCCTTTGCTAGCTTAAGGTTGCTGATACAGAATGATACAGTAAAAATTGCAACTAGTATTTCAGATAAGAATGGTGCATTCGAATTTCAGAATCTCGCATTTGGATATTATCGGCTATCCGTAAAAAATGTGGGTTATGCGCAAACCCACTTAGATAGCATTTATTTAAGAGCCGAACGCTATGATTTTAATTTAGGAGATATTAAATTAAATCCATCTGTAAACGACTTGAATGAAGTGGTGGTCTATTCAGAAAAGCCACTGATTCAAAATGTGGATGGCAAAATGATCTATAATGTGGGCGAGTCTGCCTCAAGTAATGGTGCTTCAACCGCCGAGCTTTTAAAGAATATGCCATTGATCAACAATGATCCAACGGGAAAAATTTTGTTGAAGGGAAAAGAACCTAAGATCCTGATTGATGATAAGCCTACAGATCTTACGGCACAACAATTACAAGATCTATTAGAGAGCTTACCAGGAAGTAGTATTGAAAAAATTGAAGTAATGACCAATCCGCCGCCTCAATATGCAACGGAAACTGGTGGTGTGATCAATATCATTACTAAGAAAGGAAAAATTGGCTGGGTAGGAAGAGCAAGTATCAGTGCAGGAACTAAAGGAGAGGGAAATTTTTATACCAATCTGAGTTATAGAAGTAAGAAAATTTCATTTGCATCGAATATTGGAGTGGGTGCAAGCGATTTAACGGGAAATAGTTATTCGAAGCGACAAAATATATATGCCGACTCCTCCAATCGATTCAATAGCACAAGTAATTATAGAAATAAAAATCTGCGACCTAGTTTGCGACTTCAAACAGATTATACTTTCAATCCAAGAAGTATTGCGAACATTACTTATCAGGGCAATGTGAACTATTTCGATAATATTAGTAATACCCAGTACACCAATATCAATCGCTTTGATTCTGTTTATAAGATCAGTACAAGATCCAATGCTAGTAAGGGTACTGGATATGGTCATTCCATTTCAGGTTCTTATACTTTTAAGGGAAAGAACTTAGCGGAGTATATTCGTTTCATTGCTTCTTATAATTGGGGGAAGAATGATAATGGACGCGATTTTTTTCAGCAGTTCTTAGATCCAAATTATTTGCCTACTGGGGTTGACTCCACACAGACCCAATACTTCAATACTTTTAATAAAGGCTATTCTTTTAGATTAGATTATAACAAGCCACTGAATTTTTTTAAAGGTAATTTTTCAACAGGAATAACTTATTCAAAATACAATTACCACAACACGCTGAATACTAGTTTTCTGAGTAAAACTGATAGCGTATTTGTACCGAATAATTTATTGAGTAATGATTTTCTTTTTAATCAAGGAATATTTACAGCAAGGGCTGGTTTTGCATTTGTCTTCAATGAACAATGGCATATCAATTTTGGTGCGCAGGCAGAACAGACTTTGATGAGTTTTAATTTTATCAAAGGTAATTCTACAGATGTTACAAACAGCTATTGGAATGTGCTACCCAATATTACAGTCAGACGAGAATTTGATAAAACATTCAGTACTGCATTAGTTTATAGAGCCAGTATCAGGCGACCAGGATTAGGCGAATTGAATCCGAATATCGATTATAGTGATCCGTATAATTTGCGATTTGGAAATCCATTTTTAAATCCAAGTTTATCAGACAATTTCGACTGGAATATCAGTTGGATCAAGGGTAAGTATTATATCAATACATCAGTTGGATATAATATTGTAAAAGATGTGATCAATACCTATCGAACCCTTGCAGGAGGCGGTAAAACATTAATTACTTATGTGAATATTGCCGACCGACATGAATATGAATCCAGCGCATGGGGTGGCTATACATTTAATAGATGGTTTCGCATGAATGCCAGTGTGGGATACACTTTTAATCAGTATGCTGAGGCCGAAAAGATTTTGTACAAGTATCAGAATGGAGGAAGTTTTTATACGACCATTCAATATAATTATACTCCAAGTAATGTATTTATGATGGATGGCTCTGCCAGATTTAGCAGCTTTGCAGATCCGCAGGGAAAGAGCAGGAGCAACTTAACAATGAACCTCGGATTTCAATATAAATTCTTTGATAGAAGATTGATTATTGGATTAAATATTGCTGACCCCATACGCTCTCAAGCTTATTATTCTAATACTTACGGTTCTAACTTTAATATTGAAAGTTATAGCAGTAGTAATACACGCAATTTTAGAATTACGGTAGCTTATCAACTGAACAAGTTGGTACAGAAAAATATACTGACCGATAAACAGAAACAAGTGATCTTAGATAAGATCAAAAAGCGCTAATCAACTTTTGCTGCAGGAATTTTTGCAGAAAGCCAACTATCTTTTACAGGGATGATCCAATTATTCAATAACTCATGCTTGGTGGCCACTAGGTTATTAAAGTAGGGCGTTTCTGCATGCAGGAATCCATTCTCAAAACCATATTTCAACTGAGCCAAAGGAAGGGTTTGAATTTTATCTTTCACCACGAAAGCCAGATTCTGTCGATTGAACATATCAACCTGAAATCTTTTTTCAATTTCCTGAATCATATGAGCAGAAGTATCAGCACTACAGCCTCCAACAGGTATCGTTGTTTCATCTGCTATTAGCACTACAAACTGACCAAATAAAAGATTGGCATATCCTTTTACAGGAGCACCGTGGCTTTTCCAAGTATCCACAAAACTGTTGAGTAAGTCTTCAATTTCTAGGGCTTCGCTAATAAAAAATAAACGACTGCTTTGAAAGATCCATACTCTAGAACTGGAATTAAAATCTTCTGGGATAAGGTGGGCGTATTCGAGATTCATGTTGCAAAATTAAACACTATTCCATAGAATCAGCAATCATTTCTGCAATATCTAAAACGGCAACAGATCCTTCTTTTTCGCGGTTCTTAACACCGTCGGTCATCATAGTATTGCAAAACGGACAAGCAGAAGCAATCACGGAAGCGCCAGTTTCGAGCGCTTCATCAGCCCTTTCAATATTGATGCGTTTATTGCCGGGTTCATCTTCTTTGAACATTTGAGCCCCACCAGCACCACAACAGAGTCCGTTGCTACGGCAGCGTTTCATTTCAATCAGTTCGCCTTCAAGGGCTTCTAAAACCTTGCGAGGAGCTTCATAGATCTCGTTTGATCTGCCAAGGTAACAGCTATCGTGATAGGAAATTTTCTTGCCTTTATAAATGCCGCCTTCTTTTAATTTGATCTTGCCTTGGTCTATTAATTCTTGTAAAAAAGTTGTGTGGTGAATCACATCATAACTGCCACCCAGTTCGGGGTATTCGTTCTTAAGTGTGTTGAAGCAATGGGGACAGGTAGTGACTATTTTTTTGATACCATAACCGTTCAGGATCTGAATATTCTGATAAGCCATCATTTGAAAAAGAAATTCATTGCCGGCTCTTCTGGCCGGATCGCCAGTACAAGCTTCTTCTTTGCCTAGTATGGCATATTTAACGCCCACTTTATTTAGGATGGTAGCAAATGCCTTGGTGATTTTCTGTGCACGCTGATCAAAGCTGCCAGCGCACCCTACCCAAAAAAGTACTTCGGGAGTTTCCCCATTCATCATCATTTCGGCCATTGTATTCACCTTCATACAGAAATGTTTCTACGAATGTAACTCAAAATAGAAACATGTAACGAAGGAACTAAGTTGTTCCGGAACTAAAATTCATTAAATTTAAAATATGAATCGATTACTTATTGCCCTATTAATGATAGTCTTATTTGGAGCTTGTAAAGAGAAATATGTATCTCCTGCAATTACACCAACAACAGGGTACCTGGTAGTGGAGGGAGTGATCAATGCTGGTGCAGGAACAACCAATATTATTTTAAAGAGAACAACGAAACTCGATAGTACTAGCATTGTTTATGAAAAAGGAGCAACGGTATTTGTGGAAGGGGAGAATAATAGCAAATTCAATTTGCCCGAATCTAGTGTCGGAAATTATAGTTCAACAGCATTAAGTTTAAATAATGCCATCAAGTATCGATTGAATATAGCCACCCTAGATGGCAAAAAGTACCAATCTGATTTTGTTTCTGTTCAATCAACGCCACCCATTGATAGTGTGAGTTGGAAACAGGATTCTTTAGGGGCTCATTTATTTATTAATACGCATGACCCCAGCAATCAAACAAAGTATTATCAATGGGATTATACCGAAACATGGGAGTATCATTCTCCGTACTCCACTCTTCTAAAATATAAAGAAGTAATTACATCACAAGGTTTAAGGTATGCATTGGTATATAGAGATCCCATAATGGTTTCAGTTGATACAACGATTATGAAATGTTGGCAAGGAGATTACTCAAAGAGCATTCTCATAGGTTCTACTGTTAATCTAAGTGAGAGTAAAATCAACTTGCCCCTCAATTTCATTCCAACTGGATCTATTAAACTAAACGTTTTATATAGCATTAATACGAGGCAATACAGTTTGAGTGAAGGCAAATATAATTTTCTCCAAAAAATGAAAAAGAATACAGAATCAACCGGCTCTGTATTTGATGCGCAGCCTTCTGAATTAGTAGGGAATATTCATTGTATTAGCAACCCATCTGAACCTGTAATTGGGTATATTGATATCTGTCAAATTCGAGAGAAAAGAACTTATATCAATAACAGTCAACTTATAAAATGGAATTATGAACCCCCATGCAGGCAAGTGGAGATTTTGGCTACACTAGACTCAATAACGTATGCGCATACACAAGGACTTGTTGCAACAACCACAGCTAGGATAGGAATCCCCGGTCCATTTGGTGACCCTGGAACTTATTATTATTCAACTCCGGAATGTTTAGATTGTACCCTTACCGGCAGTAATATTAAGCCGCCTTTTTGGCCTTAATTTTTTTATAATGAATACTTGTGTTTTATCGTTAATCCTTGAAAAATCAGATGATTTGTATACAAAACCCCTTAC
>CAIJLK010000213.1 GCA_903821465.1 uncultured Bacteroidota bacterium
CAAGTAGCCGGGTAGTGTTTGCTAAAGCTTAATAATAAACTTGAAACATCATATCCCGGCCAATAGGTCGGGTTTTTTTTTGCCCGTTCGCCGGGATCGAAAGGAACTGAATATGGAAAATGAAAAAATGGGAACTGTAAAAACGGTTTTTGACAGTAAAAAAGGGATTGCCATCCAAGGATACGAAGGAAGCTTCCACCAGGTGGCTGCCAGAAATATGTATGGTAAAGCAGTGGCGGTAATTCCTTGTGCTACTTTTAGGGACCTGATCCGTGTGGCATCTGATAAATCTACTTCTAGTGGTGCCATCATGGCCATCGAGAATTCCATTGCAGGTAGCATCCTTCCTAATTATAACCTTCTCCAAAAGAGTAGCTTGAAAGTGGTTGGGGAGGTTTATTTAAGTATCAGTCAGAACCTAATGGTGAATCCTGGTGTGAAGCTAGAAGATATCAGGGAAGTTCATAGTCATCCAATGGCCATCTTACAGTGTCTAGAGTATTTAGAGAAATACAATTGGAAATTAATTGAAACAGATGATACCGCATTAAGTGCCAAACATGTGCACCAACACAAAAGCAAACATATTGCAGCTATCGCCAGTAAATTGTCGGCCGAATTATTTGAATTGGATCTGATCGCACCAAATATTCAGACCATGAAAAATAACTATACCCGTTTCTTGGTTTTACAAAGAGAAAAAGAAGCAGTACTAATTGCGGATGCAGATAAAGCGTCTATTTATTTTCAGACAAATCATTCGAAAGGGATTTTGTCGAAAGTATTAACCTTAATTGCTGAAGGAGATATCAATTTAAGTAAACTGCAGAGTATGCCCATACCAGGTAGTAATTTTAAATATGGATTTTATGCTGATCTGGAATTTGAAAATATCAATCAGTTCCATGCAGTGATGCAGTCAATAGAGGGATTGACCAACAGCGTTAAATTATTCGGGGTTTATAAAAAAGGAAAACTTGTAAAAGGATAGATATGGCATTTAGTACTTCAAAAAGGCTGGAAGGAATTGGCGAATATTATTTTTCGCAGAAACTCCGCGAAATAGATGAGCTCAATAAAGCTGGTAAAGCGATTATTAATTTGGGTATCGGTAGTCCGGATTTACCTCCACATCCCGATGTGATAAAAGTGTTGCAGGAAGAATCGGCGAAACCCAATGTTCATGCTTATCAGAGTTACAAAGGTTCACCTATTTTAAGAAATGCGATTCGCGATTGGTATGCTAAATGGTACCAGGTTGATTTGAATCCCGATACAGAAATACTTCCTTTAATAGGAAGCAAAGAGGGGATCATGCATATCTGTATGACCTATCTGAATGAAGGTGACCAGGCATTGATTCCAAATCCTGGCTATCCTACATATAGCAGTGCTGTAAAGCTTGCGGGTGGTGTGGCTGTGCCTTATGAAATGAGTGAGCATAAAAATTGGGAGCCCGATTTTGAGGCTTTGGAAAAAACCGATCTGAGTAAAGTAAAATTGTTATGGGTGAATTATCCGCATATGCCAACGGGACAATTGCCTAATGAAGCATTGTATGAAAAGATTGTAGCATTTGGAATTAAACATCAGATCTTAATCTGCCATGATAACCCTTACAGTTTTATTCTAAATGAGAAACCTGTGAGTTTGTTAAGCGTGCCAGGGGCTAAAGAAATTGTGATCGAGTTGAACTCTTTGAGTAAGAGTTCTAATATGGCAGGATGGAGAGTAGGTATGTTATGTGCCGCAAAAGAAAGAATTGACGAGATCTTGCGTTTTAAAAGCAATATGGATAGTGGCATGTTCCTTCCTCTACAACTAGCAGCAGCAAAGGCTTTGAGCTTGGATAAAGATTGGTATAATAGTATTAATAAAATATATGCAGAGCGTCGAAAAAAAGTTTTCGAATTATTGGATCTATTGAATTGCGTGTATTCGACTGATCAAGTAGGCATGTTTGTATGGGCAAAAATTCCGGGCACATGTAAAGATGGGTATGCTTTAAGTGATAAGGTTTTATATGAAGCAAATGTGTTCATCACCCCTGGTGGTATTTTCGGAAATGCAGGTAATGGATATATCAGAGTGAGCCTTTGCGGTTCGATAGAAAGATTTGAACAGGCAATAGAAAGAATAAAAGCAATCGGCAATATTTAAAATGAATTGATATGCGTATAGCAATTGTAGGTATCGGTTTAATTGGTGGATCAATGGCATTGGCATTGAAAGAAAATGGATTTACCGATTGGGTGGTTGGAGTTGATGCCAATCTGGAGCATCAGAAAAAAGCCTTAGAATTAAAATTGGTAGATGAAATTCTTCCTTTAAATGAAGCCGTAGTAAAATCTGATTTAATCATTTTAGCGATACCTGTTAATGCTGCAGAAAAATTATTACCCGGTTTATTAGATCAGGTACATATGCAAGTTTTGATGGATGTAGGTTCAACCAAAGAGAGTTTATTAAAAAGCATCAAGCATCATCCGAAGAGGGGAAGGTTTGTTGCCACTCACCCTATGTGGGGGACAGAAAATAGTGGACCAACCGCAGCTGTTATAGGGGCATTTATAGACAAGGCTACAGTTATCTGTAATAAGGAAGAAAATGATCTTGATGCATTGGAACTTGTCGAAAAGTTGTATGCTGCATTAGGGATGCACTTGGTATACATGAATGCAAAAGCACATGACGTGCACGTGGCTTATGTGAGTCATATTTCTCATATTACCTCGTTTGCACTGGCCAATACTGTATTAGAGAAAGAGCGGGGGGAGGACAATATTTTTGAGTTGGCAAGTGGCGGTTTTGAGAGCACTGTGCGTTTGGCAAAGAGCAATTCAGACATGTGGGTGCCAATATTTATGCAAAATAAAGAAAACGTGTTAGATGTTCTAAATGAGCATATTAGTCAGCTTAGAAAGTTTAAATCATGCCTTGAAAAGGAGAATTTCGATTATCTAAAAGAGCTGATTGAACAGGCAAATGGTATTAAACGCATCTTAAAATAGGTTTTGGGGAGCGTTTAACAAACAAAATACAGGCAAAGCCCTTATTAAAAAGTACCTTTGCCGCAAATTTTTTAATACATGATGACATTTGAAGGGTTGGGAATTGATGCGAGATTGATTCAGGCAACCGATGAGTTGGGGTATGTGAACCCAACCGCAATACAAGAACAAGCAA
>CAIJLK010000214.1 GCA_903821465.1 uncultured Bacteroidota bacterium
AATTCATGCCATTCATTCTTTCTACAATTCTCTCGGATTCTTTTATCCATTTGAACATACAAATCCCGCACATAATGTTCAGCGAGAATTTCATTAGTTGAATGAACGTATGTGTTGATATTCTCATTCAATTCCTTTAGATCTTGTTTGAATTGCTTTATTTGTTGATGAAAATTCTTAAGCAACTCTTCCAAGGTTTCATGCGGATAAATTTTTTTAATAAATATTTCCAGTTCGTTTTTCTGAAACCATAGTAACATCAATTGGTATTCTCGAATCTCACCGGCTTGTTGAAAAATATTATTCAGTAATCTGATAGATTTTTTGAGTTTTTGTTTCGGGTATATTGTCTTGAGAAATTTCAGGATTGCTCTCATCTTTTTGATTTCTACCCTAAAATCATGCATAGAATTTTCTGAAGAGTTTAGGTCAAACTCTAATAGATGATTAAATAGCCATTTAACCCTTTGATTATAATATAACGAAAAAGAAGAATGTGTCATCCTTTAAAATCAGTTACTTATAAAGTTCTTATAAAAACATCCCACTAAAATGGTTCCCAATGTGAAACTTTCATTAAGATTTTAGGCAAAGCTTAAACGCACCCCTTCTTCAAAACCCGTAGGCAAGTACCCAAGGATGGTTTTTGCTTTTTCAATTTGAAGTCCAGAATCCTTGGCCCTCCGAACGATTTCCGGAAAAACAGCAGCGGTTACAGGTTCAATTAATTGGGGATCCAATCCTGCAACTTTGGCAACAGTAAGGGCCATGTGATAGGGCGAAATAATTTCTTCTCCAGCAAAATGGAAGTCCCCATTGGTTTGAACCTGTAAAAGCAAGTCAATCCCCTTACAAATATCTAGCACATAAGTTGGGGTTCGATGTTGGTCAGTCACCACTCTAATCTGCTGATTAGCAGCAAGATTCTTACTTACCCATTGAATAAAACTAGGGCGCATGCCCTCCCAATGAGCCCCATATATAAAAACAGGGCGAATTATGTTTTGGTTAAGTCTGCTCGACCTGACCAGTTTTTCAGCCATCCATTTACTTTGCCCGTAAAAATTCAAAGGATCAGGCGTAGCTGTTTCCGCATGCGGACCGCCCTCTCCAAAAATAAAATCCGTTGAAATATAGATAAATCTGGCAGCAACATTAGCAGCGGCTTCTAAAAGCCACTCAGTGGCAGTCACATTATGAAGGGTACAAGCCTCCCGATTTAAATGGCATTCATCAGGCTTGCTCATTGCTGCCGTATGTATTATTACATCGGGCTGAACAAGGTTTATAAGGGAAGAAACTGCTTGCTGATCGGTTAGTTCTACTGAATGATAGACAATATCTGCATTTGGAATTCGCTTTATCCCCCTTGAAACTGCGATTACACTATATGCTTTATTTTGCATATACATGGATAAATGCTGACCCAAAAACCCATTTGCACCAGTGATTAATACCTTCATACTGCTAATCTACAAAAGGATGTGGAGAGATAAGCCCTTGGCATTTAGCTATAATTGCTTATTTTTGGAACTTGTGTAGTTAATACACATTACGATTACGATTGCCGGCTAGTATATTTTTTTATCGTATTAAGAAAGAATTGCATATCTACAATGTCTGCTAAAAAAGTCAATAAAATTGGTGTACTCACTTCAGGAGGAGATGCACCGGGAATGAATGCAGCTATTAGAGCTGTTGTTAGAACAAGTATCCACCATGAATTAGAAGTTTTCGGAATTATGCGCGGTTATAACGGCATGGTTGATGATGACATTTTTCAAATGGATTCAAGATCTGTAGCCAACATCATCCAAAGGGGTGGTACTATTTTAAAAACTGCCCGCAGTAAAGAGTTTTTTGAGCCAGAGGGCAGAAAAAAAGCTTACGAAAATTTAAAGAAAAGAGGAATTGATGGGTTGGTGATCATCGGCGGAGACGGAAGTTTCAGAGGTGCTCAAAAATTCAGCAATGAGTTTGATATTCCTTGTATTGGGTTACCGGGCACTATCGATAAAGATATTGCGGGTAGTGATTTTACCATTGGATTTGATACAGCAGTTAATACAGCAATCGATGCCATAGATAAAATTAGAGATACTATGGATGCACATGACCGCTTATTCTTAGTAGAAGTGATGGGAAGAGATGCTGGTTATATTGCTTTACATAGTGGCATTGCTACAGGTGCCGAAAATATTTTAATTCCGGAATCAAGAACCGATATTGAGGCTTTGATCAATAATCTAACTGAAAAGGAAAAGCGTAAAAAGTTGGTGAATTTGGTAGTGGTAGCCGAAGGTGACGAATTTGGTGGAGCTAACGAATTAGGAAAAGTGTTAAAAGAGCGTTTACCGCAAGCCGATATTCGTGTTTGTATACTTGGGCATATTCAGAGAGGTGGTTCCCCAAGCGGTTTAGATAGATTAATCGCCAGTCATATGGGCTATCATGCTGTAGAGGCATTAGTTGCTGGAAGAAGAAATGAAATGATCGGTATTGTTAACAATGCGGTTTTCTATACCCCATTAGATAAAGCAATTAAAGAAAAACAAAAAATTGGAGAAGAATGGATGAAGATCGTTAAGATCCTCGCCAGCTAATCCCCCCATTTTCCAATAAAAATATTATTAACACATTAGTTATGTCAAAAAATCTTGAACAATACTTGCACAAAGAAATGAATACACAAGCAGGCATAGAACACGTAGACCACCGCACCAAAATTGTTGCAACAGTTGGTCCAGCTTGTGATACTTACGATAAATTATTAGAATTGGTTCGTGCAGGTGTAAACGTTTTTCGTTTAAACTTTTCGCATGGTACTCATGAGGATAAAGCAAAAATCATTGAATTTATTAGAAGTATCAATAAAACTGAACCTTATAA
>CAIJLK010000215.1 GCA_903821465.1 uncultured Bacteroidota bacterium
AAATATTGAACTGAAAGCATTTAACCCGATTGTTCTCAATTTAAATATGCCCATAGGCTCGAAGCGAGCAGAACCAATTACTTTTGTATCTATGGCAGGCATTTATATACATATTCCTTTTTGCAGAAAAGCCTGCCACTATTGTAATTTCCATTTTTCAACTACCCATCACCAAATACCTGCCATGGTTGCGGCCATTGAAAAGGAAGCGATTTTGCAAAAGCATTATCTGAAAGAAAATATCAAAACCCTTTATTTTGGGGGTGGAACCCCTTCTATTCTTTCTATAGAAGATCTTGAAAAAATAATGTTCCGCGTTAAAAGTGAATATATCATTGAACCAACAGCCGAAATTACCATCGAGACCAATCCCGATGATTTTCAAATAGAGAAATTAGAAGCCTGGAAGCGAATGGGAATTAATCGCTTAAGCATTGGCATACAGTCATTCGTTGATGCCGACCTGCAATGGATGAACCGGGCACACTCATCACAACAGGCTGAACAATGTATTTCAATGGCTAAGGAAGCAGGGTTTGATAATATTACCATCGATCTGATCTATGGCACTCCCACATTATCGGATGAAGCATGGAAAGCAAATGTCAACAAAGCCATTGAGTTAGGCATTGATCATATTTCCTGCTATGCGTTAACAGTAGAGCCAAAAACGGGACTAGACAAAATGATTCAACAAAAAAAGATCGAAGCGGTTGACCCCGATAAACAAGCACGGCATTTTAGTTTGTTGATGCAATGGCTTGCTGAAGCAGGATTTGAACACTACGAAATATCTAATTTTTCAAAACCTGGTAAGAGAAGTAAACACAATAGCAATTATTGGAATGGTGTAGATTATTTAGGTATTGGTCCGTCTGCCCATTCCTTTAACGGAACTTCACGCCAATGGAATATCGCCAATAACGCTTTATATATTCAGAGCCTTAATAACAATGAGGTACCGTATGAGCTAGAAATGCTTACACCCATGCAGCAGCTCAATGAATATATAATGACAAGCCTCCGAACCATGGAGGGGCTTTCACTTGAAAAAGTTAGGACTCATTGGAGTGATCATGAAATGGATCAGATACTGCAAATTGCTAAGCAGTCAATCAAGCTGGGTTGGATGATTCATCAACATGCTCACTTGATCCTTACCAATGAAGGAAGACTTATGGCCGATGGAATTGCGTCTGATTTATTCTTTGTTTAAAAGAGATAGCCTTCGATTTTTTTAAAGCCTTCTGAAGCTGGTAGATTTTCCCAAAGAATTTGATAAATAGTATGAGCGATGGGGATTTCAGCCTTTACTGTTTCGTTCGTTTTCGAAATACATTTACTAGCGTTATAGCCTTCTGCTACCATACTCAATTCAAGCTGAGCAGCTTTGACTGAATAACCCTTACCAATCATGTTCCCGAAGGTTCTGTTTCTACTGTACAATGAATAACAGGTTACAAGTAAATCTCCTAGATAAACAGAAGCACTATAATTTATTTCAGGATTTTCTTTATTAGAAACGGGTAAAATATTTTTTAAGAAAGTGTTCATTTCATTGGCACTATTGGCAATATAAACACTTAAAAAATTATCGCCATAATCTAATCCGTGCGCAATTCCAGCTCCTAATGCATAAATGTTTTTTAGAACCGCTGCATACTGAACACCCATTACATCGTGATTAACAATTGTATTGAGGTACTCAGTTTGAAAATGCCGCGCAATATCATATGCACGAGATTCATGAATGCCTGAAAATGTTAGATAGGATAATTTTTCTGCTGCAACTTCTTCGGCATGGCAAGGACCTAATACCGAAAAATAATCTTCAATCGAAAAATTAAATTCTCTAACTAAATACTCGTTTAATAATTCGTTTGTTGCTGGAAGAATACCTTTAATCGCCGAAACCACTTGCTTACCTTCAAAAGCATTCTTAGGCAAATGCGACAATGCATCTATCGCAAAGGCAGAAGGAATCGCAATTACCAAAACATCAGATTTACTTACTACTTCCGCTATATCGTTGCTAAGAAATAATTGACTAGGATCAAAATACGCTACACTTAAATAGTGTGGATTATGCTTGCGAGTTTTGATCAATCGGATGGTCTCTTCATTACGAATCCACCAATTGATCAAATTGCCATTATCAGTTAAAATTTTGGCCAGGGCTGTGGCCCAACTTCCGCTTCCTATAATTCCAAAATTCATTAGTCTTTTTTCTTATCGTCGTATAATTTATCTTTTGCTACTACCATTACTTTAGCCCCATCTTTCAATGTTTTGCTTACAATTGTATACGGACCAGTAATCACTTCATCGCCTGCTTTTAGTCCAGCAAGAATTTCAATATTATTCAAATCTTGTACGGCAGTTCTTACTTTTACTTTTTTAACTGAATTGTCTTTCTGCAAAACAAATACCACTTCTTCAATATCATCATCTGCTGTTGTTGATTTTACTGCGGTATTATCTTGTTTTTTATCATCCTTTTTGTCGTCTTTCTTATCGCCATTTTTATCACGGGTGGTTACCGCATTCAATGCAACTGATAATACGTTTGCTTTTGTCTTGGTCTGAATATCTGCACTAGCACTCATACCCGGACGGAAAGGAAAACTTTTACGAGGAGTAATTAAATCTTCATAAGAAGAAGTCAATAAACGAATATGCACTTTATAGTTTGTAACATCAGTTGAGGAAGAGGATACACTAGTTCCAGTATTTGGGTTTGCAATCTTATATACCACCCCTTTGAACTTTCTATTCGTATACGCATCTACTTCTACAATGGCAGTATCACCAATTTTTACTTTTGGAATATCATTCTCACCAACATCTACGCGCACTTCAATACTTCTCATATCTGAGATACGCATCATTTCAGTACCCACGTTAAAGCTATTACCTGCAACACGCTCTCCTTTTTTAACGCTCATCAAACTAATCAAACCATCCATAGGGGCTGTGATCACGGTGCGAGACATATCTTTATCTGCCTTACTTAACTGTGCCTGAGCTCCTTGAATATTTGCTTCGCCGCTTTTTAATCCTTCTTTGGCAGCATTATAAGAGGCTAATGCAGATAAATAAGTTTGTTGTGATTGTTCAAATTCTGAGCGAGAAATTACTTTATCATCAACCAATTTTTTCTGACGCTCATATACAGCTTTAGCATTATCCAAGACAGCTTTTAATCCTACTAAATTTGCATTAGAATTAGAGAGCTGTGCTTTTGCTTGATTTACTCCAGCCGCAACCTGATCGCGTTGCGTTAAATAAATATCAGCATAAATACGTGCTAATACCTGGCCTTTTTTTACAGTATCACCTTCATTCACATAAAGTTCTGTAATCTCACCACTAATATCCGGACTTACTTTTACTTCTACTTCTGGGTAAACCTTACCGCTTGCATTTACAGTCTCAATAATATTACGTGTAATGGCTTTCTCAGTTGTTACTTTAGTACCATCTTCTTTACCAATCACGCCACCTTTTTTGAGGCCAATCAAAACCCCAATTACAACTACTAATGCTACGATAATCCAAATCAATTTCTTACTCATATAAAACAGTGTTTCTTGTGTGTATTAATGTGGTTGGTTGCTTTTATAATCTAATGCCCTTGCCTTTGAAGAACTCCAATACTTTTAATTTAAATACATATTCATAGTGGTTGCTCAATTCCTGAATCTTTGCAGTAAACACATTATTACGTGTTGTAATCAAATCAAGTGTTCCAAGTAAACCAACATCATAACGCTTTTGTGCATATTCTAATGCCTTCTCAGAAACAACTACACTTTTCTTAGAAGAATTATATTTCTGTAAGGCAGAAAATGCATCTTGATAAGCGATATAAACATTTGATCTTAAAGTCTGTTTTTCTTGATCATCCTGCAATTGAGTTTGACGAACATTTATTTTTGCTCGCTCCCACTGTGTACGAGACTGATGTGCATTAAATAATGGAACATTCAAATTCAATCCAACAGCCTGACCAAAATATCTATTTAACTGGTTTCCTAAACTAACTTTATTCATTCCTATGATAGCATTTTGGTAAGCATATACAGGATACTTATTGGTATTGTCTAAAGCATAGGCAGAGGTTTGTCCGAGTATAGTTTGAGTTGAATAATCGTACACATTATTCGCAAATCGGGTATTTAAAGAACCTGAAGCCGTTAATGTTGGATACATCGCACCCCTTGCTGCGCCCACTAACTTCTGTGATGCATCTATTCTTAATGCAGTAACTTTTTGTTGTGGTTGATTTACTAAAGCCAATTCATACACTGATTGCGGTTGTAGATCTAAAATATTATCAACCGGAATACTTTCAACTGCAGGGTAAATAATATCGAATGATGATGCAAAATCAAAATTCATAAACGCTTTTAAATTAATCAGGCCCTGTTCAGCTGAAGCTAATGCCTGAATATAAGTTGAACTATCTCTTTCTACCTGCGCTTCTAGCTGAATGGCGTTTAATTCGGGCTGACTTCCCGCTTCCACAAACTTGCGTGTATTTCTTAATTGCTCTTGTGATTGTTTTAACTGCACTGAACTTACATTAGCTTGTTCGCGGCGCAACATCACTTGCAAAAACGCATTAGCTACTGACAAAGCCAGATCATTCCTAGTTCTCTCAATATTCATTTCATCTGCCTTAGCAGTAAGCGCATTTGCTTCGATATTGTTCTTACGAGCAAACCAGTTGAATATGGTATAAGAGGATTGAAATCCCAAATTACCTCCCGAGATATTTACGTTTTCAAAAACGTTGGTTGTAGGGTTGGTGTTCAAACCGTGCTGATAAGTAGTACTGATACTTGCATTTGCATTGGGCAAACGCGTTAGTTTCGACTGGTCAGCTACTAATTTCGATAAACGTGCTTGCACATCGGCCTGCTTAACAGAGATATTATTCTGTATAGCATAGTCAACACATTTTCTTAAATCCCATTTTTCCTGAGAGAAGGAATGAAGGGATGCTGTTAAAGCAAATAAGGTCAAAAACTTCTTCATAGAAAACAAAAATACACGAAAGAACAGCTTGTCTTGAAAAATTAGACAGGCGGAAAGGATTTAGACTAAATGTGCTAAAAAATCTTATGAAAGGTGTTCAATGGCTAAAAATGCCTGATTGAGGTCTTCCATTAGGTATTCGACCGATTCTAATCCGAAGTAAAAGCGAAGCATTCGGTGTTCTGGATTGGAGCCATCAAATTGTTCGGGTTTCATACCGGCACATTTAGGAATCACCAAAGATTCATGTCCCCCCCAACTCACCGCCATTAATATATGTTTGAGTGAATTACAGAATTTTTCGATAGTGGCACATTCATTGGCCTTTATAATAATGGTCATTAAGCCACAAGCCCCCTTCATTTGTCTTTGGGCTAGTTCATATTGAGCAAACTCGGGATCGAGCGGGAAAATTACTTTTTCAATCCTTGGATGCGCTTTCAGAAGTGGAATGATGGCTTTGGTTGTTCTGTCGATCCTTTCTAATCTAGCTTCCAATGTTCTCAAACCCCGAATCAATAACCATGCATTGAATGGCTGAATTCCCGATCCAATATTCATGTACTCGCTGTTAAAAATCCGTTCGATCATTTTACGGCTCCCAGTTAAAACACCCGCAACCGTATCGCTATGACCGCTGATATATTTAGTGGCAGATTGCAAGACCAGATCAATTCCCAATTCGATGGGTTTCTGAAATAAGGGTGTACAATAACTATTATCGCAAATAGTAATGATTTGATGTTTTTTTGCCAGCTTGGCCACCGCTTCTAAATCCTGGAGATCGTAGGTCCAACTATTGGGCGACTCCAAATAGATCACCGTTGTATTCGGCTGAATGGCATTTTCAAAATTTTCAATCGCAGTTCCATCGATATAGGAATGTGTTACCTGAAACCTTGGAAGGATCTCTTCGAACATTTTCTTAGCCCAGGTATACGGATTCTTGACACTTAAAATATGATCGCCCGATTTCACATTGGCTAAGACCGATGCAAAAATGGCAGCAGCACCGCTATTGAAAACCAAGCAATCCTCTGCCCCATCCAATGCGGCTAATTTTTGTCGCAGTATTTCTACAGTTGGGTTTAACCCGCGGCTATATAACCAAGTACTGTATTCATCTTCGAACGACTTACGCAAATCATCCACCGTTTTAAACGCAAAATTGCTCGTCTGCATAATCGGCGGAGCGATGGCTCTAAAATAATCTTCTCTTGATTCTGCTAACTCATTTATTATATAAGATAGTTCCATTATAATTGTGCTTTAGGTAGTTCGGTATTTTTCACGAATAGGCGACTAATAAAATAGATAGCCATAAAAACTGCTAAAACAGCTGTACCAATCAGTGCAATATTTGGAGTTTGAATGGTAATACTAATACCAACAAAAGTATAAGCACCCATAAAGATCAGCGGCAGTATGGGATATAATTTCATTTTATAAATACCAGTACCATCCAAATGTTTGGTGCGCTTACGCAATACAAAGATGGTTGCACTCGATGCTACCATGCCAAAGCAGTCTAAAAAGATGGTGAAGTTTAAGATCTTGTCGAATGTTTGTGCAAAGAATAAGATCACTACACACATACTTGCAAAAATAGTTAATGAAAAAACCAACACATCATTTTTAGCGGATTGCTTTCCGAAAATTTTAGGCAAGGCTCCCTCAGTACTCATGGCATACATCACCCTTGGATTACTCATCAGTAAGGCATTGACATATGCTAATACTCCAAAGAATAAAAAGAAAGAAAATATATCAGCACCTGTTTTACCAAATACTTTGTGCATCAAAGAATAAGCGATTTCAGTTTCCCCTTTCATGTTTTCAAACCCAATAATATGAAAGTAGCTAAGGTTTACCAATAAGTATAAACCGATGATGATAGCAATACCAATAAAGATTCCTCGAGGGATATTTTTTGCAGGATTAGCAACTTCGTTTCCAAAGTTGATGGTCTGTTGATAGCCCCCATAGGTAAAGGAAACAGCAATTAAACTAAGTCCAAGACTCTGTATCCAACTGATATGAGGCATAGTATCAGCCGCAGCCGCCACTACCTGTGCTGGCAATTCATGAATTGGGAAAAATAGGGCCACAATCAAAACCACGATCATGCTGATTTTTATCAGCATCAAAAAGTTCTGGGCCTTCGCACTCATTTTAAGTCCCATTAAATTAATCACATAAAAAATAAAGATAGCCACACAGCTGATCAAGGCTTTATCGATATCCGTCCATTGATACTGAGGAAATAATTTTGTGATATAACCACTTCCAATAAGTGCAACGCCACTTAAGCTAGCGGCATTACTAATAAGTATGATACAGTTAATAGCGAATGCAATGCTTGGGTGATAGGCATAGGAAAAAATCTTATAGTATCCCCCTGTAACCGGGAAGCGACTCCCGATCTCGGCATAAGTAAGTGCACCGCAGAATGCAAAAAAGCCGCCCAATAACCAGGCAGTGAAATAAACCGATGGATCATTTGCGAATTTTGCACTGGTTGCTGCCGATCTAAAAATTCCCATTCCAATTACCAAACCCACAACGATCATGGTAAAGCTAAAAAGATTCAATTTTTGTTTTCCCTGCATAGTCTTGGCGTGAAGGATAAAAGTAGCAAACTTCCCACAAATGTGGCGGTCTGAACTAATAAATACCTATTCATTCGCTATAGGAAGATTATTTAGTTACTTTTATTTACTAAAACAAAGCATATGGAATTTCATCTCGACCAACTTCTAACAGTAAGTTTTACCCTGTTTGCCGTGATCGATATTGTGGGTTCTATTCCTTTGTTGATTTCCTTAAAAGATAAAATGGGTGCGATTCGATCTTTTCAAGCAACATTTATATCAGGCGGATTAATGATTCTTTTCCTTTTTGCAGGAAGACCCTTCTTAAGAATATTAGGATTAGATATTCGTTCATTTGCTGTTGGCGGTTCGATTGTGATCTTTTTATTGGGATTAGAAATGGTATTAGGCCATGAGATTTTCAAGGGCGATAAAGATGCCAAATCAAGCAGTGTGGTACCCATTGCATTCCCCATCATTGCTGGAAGCGGAACCCTAACTACTATCATGTCGTTAAAAGCCAACTACGATGAAGCGTATATATTGGCAGGGATCATCATCAATTTAATCGTCGTTTACATCGTATTGAAATCGCTTAAAATTATCGAACATGCACTAGGGGAGGCTGGATTATTAGCAGTAAGAAAGTTCTTTGGTGTAATTCTCCTAGCCATCGCAGTAAAAATCTTCAGTAGTAATATTGGTGCATTTGGAAAATAGTAATCAATGATTTTAACCATTCATAAAATAAGACTATGGCTGTTTAAGCATTTTGAGTTGTTTTGTTGGGTAATTGCATTGGTTGTTCTGTTTTTTTTGCCAACAAACAAATCCGAAACCTCACTCTGCCCATTTAGTGCGCTTGGTTTTGGAAAATGCCCGGGTTGCGGAATTGGACATGCCATGCACTATGCACTAAGAGCCGAATGGATGCAATCATTGCAACACCATCCTTTAGGAATTATTGCTGTGATTATTTTATTAAATAGAATTAGACAGTTAACCATTCAAATAATAAAACCATGAACCCAAATTTTATGAACCTGATTCCCGCTTTAGAAGGCGAAGAATTGATTTTTTTACAAAGCATCACCCGCGAATTAAACCAAGATAAATTGCAAAGTTTTGTAGCTATTTACAATGGCAAAAGAAGAAAAACAGATCAAGTGCTCTTGGGTTGCATCCTTGGTTTTTTTGGGATTGCAGGAATTCAGAGATTTATGGTTGGACAAAACGGTATGGGAATCCTTTATTTGTTTACAGCAGGATTCTGTTGTATTGGAACAATTATCGATATCATTAACCATAAGCAACTCACATTCGACTATAACCAGCAAATGGCAAGAGAGACCATGGCGATGGTTTACTCTTTTAATTAGAATGAATTTTCTATACTAGAAAAAAGTTAATAGATAATAGATAAAAGTGAATAGAGGATGGTCAGCTAGTAAGTGAAAAGTTTAAAGCCGAAGACAATATATTCTAAAACGAAGCCCTACGCCAGCGTAGGGCTTATCGTTTAAACAACACTTTTATCTTATCATCCTACTAACCTCTCTTCACTTTTATCTATTATCCTTTATCTACTCGTCAACTTTGTTCTTCAGGCTCATCAACAAAGAATAAGCTCCCTTTACTACAAATTCCGAATTGGCAATTTTCTCTGTTTGCAGAATTTCGGTGAATCCATTTTCAGAACTACCTACTTGCACTTCAGCCATTTTAAATTGATTGACCTCTGTTTTAATAAAAGCATACTGCTTATTTTCGAACAATACAATTGCCTCATCAGGTAAAACAAATGCTTTCGCATTTTTAATGGATATCTCTGCATTCATATAAGTGCCTGGCATTAAATCATGCTCATAAGATTCGAAATGACAATGCACATCTGTGTTCCTTTCTGCCGATATATCATGTCCGATCAATAAAATCTCACATGGATGTTTTTTTGAGGGCTGATTATTAGTGAATGCATTGAGCTTCTGGCCCACAAACAATTTACTGATATCCTTTTCATATACTTTCAAATTCAAATGAATATCAGATGGATTGATTAATTCGAAAAGCACTTCTGTCGGCGAAACATATTTACCAATATTTACATTTACTTTCGACACGAAACCATCAATTGGAGAATAAAGATTAATAGTTCTAGAAATATTGCCTACACTAAGTTTCGAAACATTAATTCCCACTAATTGTAGTTTCTCTTTTAATGCACTGATCAAGACCAGCTGCGCCCTATATTCTGATTCGGTTTGTTGCAACACTTTATCACTACTTGCCTGTGTTTTATTTAACTCTTTTTGTCGGTTAAACTCCTGTTCTTGATACACAATTTTCTCCTTGGCTGTAAGGTAGTCTTGCTGCAATTGAATATACTGTTCACCTTCAATCAGCGCAATAGGGTCACCTTTCCTGATATGCAGTCCGGGTAATAGTTGGGTAGATTTTAAGTATCCGCCTAGTGGAACGCTTATAGATACC
>CAIJLK010000216.1 GCA_903821465.1 uncultured Bacteroidota bacterium
ATTGTTCGCAATAAGTAATACTTGCTTCACAGCTAGCCAGATCTATAGACTCAAAATTCTGAAATCCCTTTTCAATCAACTTATTTTTAAGTCCCTCTTCTATGCAATAAATCTTAGTCCATTTTCTCTGTGCAGCTAATATGTTTAATTGCACTGCGAGTTCAGCTTCATTGGCACAAAAAGAAAATCTTCCTTGCAACTTCGTAAAGTTTTCTGCAAACTCAATTTCTAATTCCTGTGATAATGGTTGAAAAGGAAAGTTATTAGATTCACTTGCAGGAAACGGAACAGGCACTGATTTTTTCAGTGCCTGCTTAATCCTGTTTAATATGTTATCTCTAGAACTGTTTAACATGTTCTACTGATTAATTTAAGGAAGAATTGTTGTAGGTGGTTCTTCTTGATCATTGCTTACAATTGGAAGAATCGGCAAATCCAATGGAACTGGAGGAATAGGAACTTCTAAGATTTTCTTTTCTTCAAAAGGCCTTTTACCAATTAATTCTTCTACATCTGATTTATGCAATACTTCCTTATCTAATAATTCTTTCGCCAATAATTCTACCTGTGCTCTTTTCTCAGTAAGTAAAGCAATGGTTCTTACATAAGCTTCAGCTACCAATTTACGCACTTCATCATCGATCATTTTTCCGGTCTCCTCACTAAATGGCTTAGTGAATGTATTCTCCTGTGATGGATCATAGAAACTGATATTCCCGATCTTGTCGTTCATACCATAAGTGGTTACCATGCTGTAAGCCATCTTGGTGATCTGTTGTAAATCATTTGCTGCACCTGTAGATATTTTACCGAAGAAAATTTCTTCAGCTGCTCTTCCACCGAGTGTCATACAAAGTTGATCTATCAATTGTTCTGTAGTATATAAGTATTGCTCTTTCGGCGTGTACTGCGCGTAACCCAATGCAGCCGTGCCTCTTGGAACAATTGTAACTTTTAATAATGGATAAGCATGTTCTAAGAACCAACCACAAATAGCATGGCCAGCTTCGTGATAAGCAATTACTTCTTTTTCATCCGGAGAAATGATTTTATTCTTTTTCTCCAATCCTCCAATCACACGATCAATCGCATCCTGGAAGTCGCTCATGTCAACCGATGCTTTATCTTTTCTTGCTGCAATCAACGCTGCTTCATTACAAACGTTCGCAATATCAGCACCCGCAAAACCTGGGGTCTGTTCTGCCAGCTTATGTACATCCAATGTTTCAGAAACTTTAATCACACCCAAATGCACTTTAAAGATGGCTTCTCTTCCTACAACATCCGGACGATCAATAGAGATCTGACGATCAAAACGACCTGGACGCAACAAAGCTGAATCCAATACATCAGGGCGGTTAGTAGCTGCTAAAATGATGATGCCAGTGTCTCCACCAAATCCATCCATCTCCACCAATAATTGGTTCAAAGTATTTTCACGCTCGTCGTTACTCATCATGGCATTTCTTCCACGTGCACGACCAATCGCATCGATCTCATCTATAAAAATGATACATGGTGCTTTTTCACGAGCCTGCTTAAATAAATCACGCACACGGCTCGCACCCACACCCACAAACATCTCCACAAAATCACTACCACTTAAACTGAAGAAAGGTACTTGTGCTTCTCCCGCCATGGCTTTTGCCAACAAAGTTTTACCAGTACCAGGAGGTCCGATGAGCAAAGCTCCTTTCGGAATCTTTCCACCTAGAGCCGTATATTTTTTCGGATTCTTTAAGAAGTCAACAATCTCCATTACTTCCACTTTGGCTTCATCCAAACCGGCAACATCAGAAAAAGTGATATTTACTTTAGCACCTTTATCAAAAAGGGTTGCTTTAGATTTTCCAATATTAAATATGCCTCCGGGGCCTCCGCCGCCAGGACCACCACCGCCCATCTTGCGCATCAACAAAACCCATGCAGCAATAATGATCAATAAAGAAAGGATGGTGTTGGCAACTGGTCCAAACCATTCGCCCTCATCCATTGGATTGGTAGAGACTTCTGGAATATTACGATTGGCAATATAGAATTCCTTCAGGCCATCATTAAAACTCTTCCAGTCAGTTACTTTGAACTCGAATAATGGAACACCCTTATACTTGTCTTTCGAGAGTTTGGTTTTGAACTTAACTGTGTAGAATTCTTTTTCAAGACTATCAGCTTTGATATAAACCCTTACTACTTCTTTGTTTCTTACCAGATCCAAACGTTCCACATCGCCTTTCGCCAGCATTTCTTGTTTGAATTCCTGTTCGCTAACCCTACTAAGATCGGGCGACATTTTCCAGAAGTTGGCAGAAAGCAATACAAGACCGATTACTCCATAAATCCAGTAAATATTAAATTTCGGACCTTTCCTTGGAGCATCACCTTTATCGTTCTGAATGTTAAATTTTGGGGCTTTATTTTCCTGTGACATATCTGTTTCCTCTATTATATATAATGTTTCTAACTATAACTATTTGCTCTTTTCAACTTCTTCGTGCATCACAGATCCCGCATCGCTCCACATTTCCTCCAACTTATAAAACTTCCTGGCATCGGGTTGCATCACATGCACTACTATGGTAACATAATCAATCAAAGCCCACTGTCCTGTTGGTCGGCCCTCATGTTTATAAGGGTTTTCTAAACAAGCTTTCTGAACCTGCTCCTCTACAAAATCGCAGATGGCTCGCACCTGTGTGGTTGAAGTGGCTTCACAAACTACAAAAAAGTCAGCCGCCGCTTCAGGAATACTTCTAAGATCTAGACTAACAATATTTTCTCCCTTCTTATCTAGAATGGCTTTAATAATGGCCTTAAAAATTTTGGAATTCCGGTTTATACGAGTAATTCGAGTACCTGTAGTTACAGGGCTTGTGTTTTGTAAGGAGAGCGTTGCCAATAAATTATGTTGTTTAAGGGTGATTGATTGAGCAGCTTCCTAGCTACCTTCGTCAAAAATAGTACTTCTTTGTTACCAATAAATGCTAAAACTCCTATTGGAGAACCATTTTTCGAATTACCTGATGTTGATAGTACCAACATCTATGCCATTGACAAGGTTCAAGCTAATTTGGCTGCTCATGGTGCCGCTTTCTTTGCTAATAGGCAATTTGCCGGGAAGGGGCAGCGTGGAAAGGATTGGATTTCCGAGAGCGGTTCAAATATCATTTTATCGGTAGTAATTGACCCTTCCTTCCTTTTAATAAACCAACAGTTTGCATTGAGTGTGATGACTTCTTTAGCTGTTTTCGATTTTTTCTCTGCATATGCGGGCAGTGAAACAAAAATAAAATGGCCAAATGATCTTTTTTGGCGTGACAGAAAGGCAGCGGGAATCCTCATCGAGAACCATCTTCAGGGTAATAAATGGCAGTATTCTGTGATAGGAATTGGAATCAATATTAATCAAACCGAATTTTCTCCCTTGATTCAACAAGCTGTATCCCTAAAACAAATTACCGGCAAAACATATCAACCTGTGGAATTAGCAAAGGAATTTTGCCAGCATCTCGAAAAAAGATTTAACGCTTTAAAGGCCTTACAAATCAGTGAGCAATTAGATGAATACAACCTCCATCTCTATAAAAAAGAAACATCAGTTCGCTTTAAAAAAGATAATATGGCATTTACTGCACAAGTGAAATCTGTGAACCAAACGGGAGAACTTATATTAAAGGATGGATTGCAAGACAGTTTTCGATTCGGCGAAATTGTTTGGCTACACTAAAAGGAAATCCGAATCAGATGAGCTTAATTTGCAAAAAATAAAAAAACTGTAGAATGACTGAATTCCGTTTAACCAAATTTTCGCATGGCGGTGGTTGTGGCTGTAAGATTGCACCTTCTGTTTTGAGTAGTATTTTACAATCGAGCATTAAAGCTCCTGAATATAAAAATTTACTAGTTGGTAATGCTAGTAACGATGATGCTGCCGCTTATGATTTGGGTAATGGAACTGCCTTAATTAGCACTACAGATTTTTTTATGCCGATCGTTGATGATGCATTCTCATTTGGAAAAATTGCTTCTGCAAATTCCATTAGTGATGTATATGCGATGGGAGGCAAACCCATTTTAGCTATCGCCATTCTTGGATGGCCCATTGATAAGATCCCTGCTGAAATTGCACAACAAGTACTGGAAGGCGCTCGTAGCATCTGTTTGGAAGCTGGTATTCCATTAGCCGGAGGGCATAGTATTGATAGCCCAGAACCTATATTCGGATTGGCTGTTAGCGGATTAGTAGATATTGAAAATCTTAAGCGAAATAATACCGCAAAAGAAAATGACTTGCTATTTCTTACCAAACCTATCGGGGTAGGCATTATTGCTACTGCACAAAAAAGAGAGAAGATTTCTGAAAAACATTTGGAACAATTACTCAAACAATTGAGCACTTTGAATAAAGCCGGCGAAGCTTTAGGAAAAATTGCAGGGGTTCATGCAATGACCGATGTTACAGGTTTTGGATTGATTGGTCATTTGACTGAAATGGCCGAAGGAAGCAAACTAAGTGCAGAAATCACTTATGCAAATATTCCAATTTTGGATGCTGCGATCGAATACCAGAAACAAAAAATTGGTCCCGGCGCAACGGCTAGAAATTGGAATAGTTACAGTGCAAAAGTTTCTATCGCTCCAAATATTGATCAAGAAGAAGCTTTACAATTATTGCCCGATCCGCAAACCAATGGCGGCTTACTTATTTCAGTTGCTCCTGAATCTGCAGAGGAAGTGATCGCTGTTCTTGAATCATTCGGATTAACTGCACATGTACAACCAATTGGGAAAATGGTTGCACAGGGCGATAAGATCATCCAGATTTTATAAGCTAGAATACCATATTACCCTTATTCTTGATCTGCTCATTAGTGAGTTCAACAACTAATTGCACACCGGTAATGGTATTGAGTGTTTGTTTGATCCAGGTACATTTTTCGTCGTCCACAAAATCTCCTTTCATTAACCATAGAAAATCCATATGCCTGAACTCAGGCAACAAATATTCGCCGTCGTATTGGTTATGATATATATAGTGACTCAAAAAGCTATTGGGCTCTAAGGATTCGAAAACAGAGAAATAATAACTGCGCTCTTTCTTACGCAAATGAATTTCAATATCGTTGTTTAGTCGAAACTGATAACCCAATAAATTATTTAAATGCCAGCAAAACTGATAACTCTTGATAGGCGCTGTAATGCCCAACAGACGTGTGTCTTCGAAGAAATCTTCATTCAGTTCATCGACATTTAAACGAAGTTTCGACATAATTTATTTATTGAAATTCTATATCAAATGTTTTCTCTTCTTTTCCTCTAAGTATGCGCAATTTAGTCTTTTCTCCTTTCTCAAATTTTCCAAGAGCACCCATATAACTCACTACATCAACAAATTTAATATCACCCAATTGTAACAACACATCACCGGCTTGCAAGCCAATTTTTTCGCCTAATTTACCCGGACTCACTCCATCTATTCTCATTCCTGTTCCACTAAATCCATAATCGGGAATCACACCTAAACTTACTTTGAATTTAGTGCTTCTTCCCCCTGCCTGCTCTCTCGTTTTTGTAAATACCAATTTACCCTTACTATCGTTTGCAATGATTAACTGATGAATCATTTGAACAATATTTTTTTCTCCATCGTAATTGATCTTATCCCAATCGTCTGTTGCTTTATGATAATCAGGGTGACTGCCTGTAAAGAAAAACAATACTGGCATATCCTTTCTATAGAAACTAGCATGATCACTCGGACCACTTCCTGAACTATCGAACTTGATTAAGATCTGAGGATTATTGATAGATGCGAAATATTCTCCCCAAGTCGGCGAAGTACCATAACCACCAATCGTTAATTTATGTGAGGTGTCATATCGCCCTACCATATCCATATTCAACATATAATTGGGTGTGATGGCAATAGTAGGATCATCGATCCAATGCTTGCTACCAAACAATCCTAGCTCTTCTGCAGAAAAATGCAAGATCAGATAATTGTTGTTTTTCGGAGATGACTTCACTAACATTTTAGTCAGCTCAATCAATGCCGCCGTTCCACTTGCATTATCGTCTGCTCCATTATGAATGATATGTCCGGTATCTAAAGCATTCTTATCCTCTCCGTATCCCAAATGATCATAATGCGCTCCAAGAATTACAGTGGTTGCAGCATGATTGTCGATATACCCAACTATATTACTAGCACTTCTTTTCTGTTCTACAATCTGAACATTCAATGCTAATTCTAAGCTAGCTGCATTATCAAAGAAATAATGTTTGTAGCCTGCTTTAGTGATATACACTACAGGAATTGCAACTTGTTTAGCCGTATCTTTTTTATTGAACTGAACATTATCTGTGATAGAAGAACTATTATATAAAAATAAAGCGGTAGCACCTTTAGCAGCGATAGCTTCGGCTTCTTTTTTAATCGACTCATCGATATCGAAATGTGGATTGGTTTTATTTTCTTCTAAAATTTCTTTTAAATCTTTGAACCAAGGCTGTCCCTTTTCGTTCAAAGCCATAGCAGGATTGCCTTTTACAGTTTTTTGCGCGCTATAGGTTAAAGGAAAATATTCCGTATTCTGTTCTAATGGATGTGCATTAATAATCAAGCTCGTTGCAGTAGTGATCTGCTTTCCTTCATTAATTTCAAATGTCTGCACATATCCCTCTTTGCCTTTTGGTTCTAATCCTATTTGCTGATACTGCTCAACAATATAGGCCAAGGCTAATTGTTCGCCCTTTGTTCCTGTGCGTCTACCCTCTAATTTATCATCGGCTAAATACTTGACATGTGCTTGTAAGTTTGCTACTAATTCCAGATTTGCTTTTTCTTCTGCGATTCTTTTTTTTCTTTTACTTTGCGCATTCGCAACAGTTGTAAAGAGTAATACTACTAGCAGTAGCTTTTTCATATATATTCTTATTAATGAATGCAAAAATAGCCGATTTAGGCATCCATAATTAATTAAGCTATTGGGTTTAAAAGGTTTTGATAAGATTCTGTTCCCAATCTCGTAACAAAGCACCATTATAAGCGGTTACTTTTGCCATTCAATTTTAAAATTTGTCGAAACCCGAATTAAATATTGCATTAGTGGGAAATCCAAACAGCGGAAAAACTTCGTTGTTCAATGCTTTAACGGGACTTAATCAAAAAGTGGGGAATTTTCCGGGGGTAACGGTCGACAAAAAAACAGGCATTCTTGATTTAGATAATGGCATTCATACCCGAATCATTGATTTACCAGGAACCTATAGTTTATATCCTCGAAGATCAGATGAATGGGTTGCCTATAAAGTATTGATGAATGCCGATCTGGATATTAAGGCGGATATGGTTTTACTGGTTGCCGATGCAAGTAACCTTAAACGCAATTTGCTTTTCTGTAGTCAGATCATTGATTTGAAAATACCGGTAGTGGTTGCATTAACCATGAATGACTTGGCGGCTAAGAAGGGAATTATTATTGATGTAAAAGGATTAGAAGCAGAATTAGGCGTACCGGTTGTTTTAATTAATCCAAGAAAAAATAAAGGGCTTGCCGAATTAAAAACCGTATTGACGCAATATGTCAAAAATCCTGCGGCGTTTAGTAAGACAGATTTTATTGATAATAAAAAAATGGCCCCCCATGCCATTGAAGCAGTACAATCGCATTTTCCAAAACTGAGTGATTATGCTGCGGTACATTACCTGATCAATCACGAAAATTTTCCTTTATCAGATCAGATGCAGAACACTGTTGAACAGATTGAAATTAACTATCAGTTCAACCCCACTAAAACGCAGGCAGATGAGATCATGCAGCGCTTTGGACAAATTAGGAAGATCATGCAGAAAAATGTGACCGAACCTGATCCTTTAGAACAAAAGCATTTTTCAGATAAACTCGATGATATTCTGTTGCACCGCACTTGGGGATATTTGATTTTATTGGCTGTTTTATTTTTATTGTTTCAAAGTGTATTCTGGTTAGCACAATTTCCCATGAATGCCATTGAACTAATTTTCAAACAATTTGCAAGTTGGTTAACAAGCAACATTGCTCCAGGATGGTTTGAAGATTTATTTGTAAATGGAATTGTGGCGGGCATGAGCGGCATTTTTGTTTTTATTCCGCAAATCATGATCCTATTTGGCATCATCACCATATTAGAAGATACGGGCTATATGGCACGTATAAGTTTTTTGAGCGATCGATTGATGCGTAAAGTTGGATTAAATGGCAAGAGTGTAATGCCCATGATCAGTGGGTTTGCCTGTGCTGTGCCAGCGATTATGAGTGCTAGAAATATTGAAAATAAAAAGGAAAGATTACTCACCATTTTGGTAACCCCCTTAATGAGTTGTAGTGCTAGACTTCCGGTTTATACTATCTTAATTTCATTAGTTATCAGTAATAAATATTATTTCGGATTCCTAAGCTTGCAGGGTTTGGTAATGATGGCACTTTATTTATTGGGAGTTGTGACGGCTTTAATAGTAAGCTATGTGATGAAGTGGGTGATCAAAATTCAGGAGAAAAGTTTTTTCATTCTTGAGCTGCCTATTTATCGTTCACCAAGATGGGCGAATGTGGGTATCACAATGGTGGAAAAAGCAAAGATCTTTGTTACCGATGCAGGTAAAATTATCATGATCATAAGTGTGCTGTTATGGTTTCTTTCTTCGCACGGACCGGGTAATAGAATTGCCGATGTGGAAGCGAAATATGCCTTGATGATTCAACAGCATCCATCAGATGCAAAAACACTTAACAAACATTTGTCATCCGAGAAATTGCAAAACTCTTATGCAGGTATACTTGGGAAATCTATTGAGCCCGCCATTAGACCCTTGGGATATGATTGGAAAATTGGGATCGCCATTATTAGTTCTATTGCAGCAAGAGAAGTATTTGTAGGAACCATGGCCACTTTGTATAGTGTGGAAGAAAATGATGATAGCTCACTTCGTGAAAAATTGCAGGCAGCTAGACATGATGATGGAACAAAAGTATACACCCTACCTGCAGCTGTATCGCTTATGATTTTTTATGTACTTGCTATGCAATGCATGAGCACACTGGCTGTGGTAAAAAGAGAGACAAAATCTTGGAAATGGCCGGCGTTTCAATTCTTCTACATGACCGGACTTGCTTATCTAATGAGCTTATTGGTGTATCAGATCTTCAAATAATTTTTAGTAGCTATCTTTTATTTTGACTTTTCTGAAATTTTATTGGGGAAGCGCATAAATACAGAAGTTCCTTTTCCTATCTCGCTTTCAATCGTAATAACGCCACCCAACATTTCAATATAATCGCGGGTAAGTATTAAACCTAAGCCACTCCCTTTTTCATTGAGTGTTCCAGCTATGCTTTCATTTTGTTCTACATCAAAAATTTGACCAACCGTTTCAGGATCCATCCCCACACCATTATCACTTACCGATAATAATATAGTATCAGATTCAGTTGAAGCACATACTGTAATTACACCTTCCTTCGTAAATTTATTGGCATTACTGATCAGGTTACGAAAAATAAAACGAAGGGCATTGATGTCTGAGTTAATGAAAAGATCGTCGTCAACCAGATTGGCAAGTATATTCGATTTAAGTGCAGCCATTACTTCAAAACTCTTGAACATATTGCTGATCAGGGTATACAAATGAACTTTTTCTGATTCAGAACCCTTTCCTTTCATTTGCATAGAACCCCAGTCAACCAAATTATTCAATAGTTCAATAGTACCATCAATTTGTTTTGCAGCCATTTGCATTAACGTGGCGGATTCCTGTTTACTGAGTATTTTTTTTCCAGTCAACTCAATGATAGATTTCACAGCACCCACCGGATTTCTTACATCATGCGCAATGATGGAAAGAATTCTATTTTGAAATTCCATTTGCTGCTCCAATTTTTCTCTTTGTTGAAGCAATTGTTTATTCAGTTGTTTCTGTTCTAATAATTTTATGATCTGCCTGGCTAATGTTTCAAGAAAAAGGATTTGCGCTGCTTCCAATGCATGGGCTGAATTGTCCATGATAACAAGCGTACCAAGGGTAAATCCTTTTTTACTCAACAACTGAATTCCGGCAATGTATCGAATATTGGGGTTGCCTGTAACAAATGGATTATCTGAAAATCTTTCATCTTCCTGCGTATCACATACTTCAAAAAAAGCTTCGTTTGAGGTAAGAAAATAAGAGGAAATAGAAAATTCTCGAGGAAAGCTGTTTTGTTCTAACCCTATTTTTGCTTTAAACCATTCTCGATCAAGATCAATAAAGGAAATTGCAGCAATAGGCATTTTTGTAATGCTAGCAGCCAAGAGTACAATATCGTTGAATTCATCCTCGGCTTCGGTGTCAATAATTTCATAGCAATTTAACTCCTTTAATCGCTGATGGTCGTTTAGAGGTATCTGTGACGTAGCAGTAAAAAGAGTTATTTGAGCTAGGGGCTCTTTTCTTCTTTGCATGGGAAGCTATATCGGATAGAAACGGAGAACTAAGGAATTTATTATACAATGCGGCTATTTAATTACAATTATTAATGAAAAGTGCAGAGGAAAGTGAGGAGTGAAGCGTGAAGCGTTGAGAATCATCGTCTAAACGATTAACCCCTGGCTGCGCCAAGGGTTGCGTTATAAGACAGACTTCGTCCTAAAGAAAAACCCTAGGCAGGCCTAGGGTTAAAAATTATTGTCACAAGACGATTGATCGTTCACTCTTCACTCTTATCTTTTATCTCTTATCTTTTATCTTTTATCTCTTCACTTTCTCCTAGCTGCCCCAGGCTTCTAGTATTTCCGCAGTGTGATTTTTAGTGTCAGGTTTTGCGATGATCTTCACGATTTTGCCGGTCTCGTCAATCAAGAAAGTGGTACGAGTCGTGCCCATATAAGTGCGACCCATAAACTTCTTCTCTCCCCATAAATTGTATTTGTCAACAATTTTCTTATCCTCATCGGATACTAGCGGAAAAGGAAGTTCGAACTTCTCTTCAAATTTTTTATGACTAGCAACGCTATCAGTACTAACTCCAACAATTTGAAATCCTTTCTTTAATAGTAATGCATAATTATCCTTTAGGTTACAAGCTTGCGCTGTACATCCCGGAGTATCATCTTTTGGGTAAAAATATAATATGACTTTCTTCCCTTTAAAATCTGCCAATGAAATCGTCTTTCCATTTTGATCTACCGCTTTGAAAATGGGTGCTTTACTACCCTCTTTTAATACTGCCATTTTATTTTATTTAGTGTACAATCTATATATATTAACCGTGTAATCAACTTTTTGTTCCATAATCGTGCCAAGTTTCAAAAAATAAATAACCTTTTTCGCTGGTTGACCTTACATTTGCACAATTTATTTTTTTGCAATTATGCCTAAAGACAGCTCGATACACTCGGTTTTGATTATTGGTTCTGGACCCATTATTATTGGCCAGGCTTGTGAATTTGATTATTCAGGCACTCAGGCTGCCAGAAGCCTGCGTGAAGAAGGGATCAAAGTGATCCTTATTAACAGTAACCCTGCCACTATCATGACCGATCCGATGATGGCAGACAAGGTTTATCTGCTCCCTTTGACGGTTGAAAGTATCGAAAAAATATTAGATGAGAACCAGATTGATGCGGTGCTGCCAACAATGGGTGGACAAACTGCCCTGAATCTTTGTAAAGAAGCCGATGAATTAGGGGTTTGGACCAAGTATAATTGTCGCTTAATTGGGGTTGACATTGCTGCAATTGATACTGCCGAAGACCGTGAAAAATTCCGACAGTTAATGGTTAAAATCGGGATAGCCGTGGCTCCAAGTAGGGTTGCAAATAGTTTTTTAGAAGGAAAAGAATTTGCGCAAGAGATTGGTTTTCCGTTAGTTATCCGCCCTTCTTTTACCCTCGGGGGTACTGGTGGGGGCTTTGTTCATAGTAAAGACGATTTAGACGCCGCACTTGAAAAAGGCTTGAAAGCTTCTCCAATTCACGAAGTATTGGTAGAGAAAGCTGTGTTGGGTTGGAAGGAATATGAGCTTGAATTACTGCGCGATTGTAACGACAACGTCGTAATTATCTGTACTGTAGAAAATTTAGACCCAATGGGCGTGCACACTGGTGATTCAATTACCGTGGCACCTGCAATGACCCTTAGCGATACCGCTTTTCAGGATATGCGGAATAAAGCAATCTTAATGATGCGCTCACTTGGAAACTTTACTGGTGGTTGTAACGTACAGTTTGCCCAAAATCCTGTGAACGAAGAATTAATTGCCGTTGAGATTAATCCTAGAGTAAGTCGCTCTTCAGCCCTAGCTTCAAAAGCAACTGGTTACCCCATTGCCAAAATTGCTGCCAAACTGGCTATCGGTTATTCATTGGATGAATTAAAAAATCAGATCACCAAAACCACTTCAGCCTATTTTGAGCCTGCATTGGACTATGTGATTGTAAAAGTTCCACGCTGGAACTTCGATAAATTCAAGGGTGCTAACGATACTTTAGGTTTACAAATGAAGAGCGTGGGTGAAGTAATGGCCATCGGCAGAAGCTTTACTGAAGCGATTCAAAAAGCCTGTCAGAGTTTAGAGAACGAAGCGATAGGATTGGGTTATTATGGCAAAAGCTTGATGAAGAGCGATGATATCGTTGAATATATCAAAACTCCGAAATGGGATCGCATCTTCCGGATCAAAGACGCATTGATGCAGGGTTCAACTGTAAAATCAATTGCACAGGCAACTGGAATTGACCGCTGGTTCTTATATCAGATTCAACAGATCTGTCATATCGAAAAAGAAATTGCACAATATACACTCGACACAATCCCTGCAACTCTATTAAAAGAAGCCAAAAAGAATGGGTTTAGCGATTTACAGATTGTTCGCATCATGAACAATACCTGCACAGAAGACGAAGTTTACGAAAAAAGAAAAGCCCTTGGGATTACCCGTATTTACAAAATGGTAGATACCTGTAGCGCAGAGTTTGAAGCTAAAACGCCTTATTTCTACAGCAGTTTCGAAGGATAAATTTTAAAAAATATTAAAAATTAGTTTTTATACAAAGGCTGCTTGTTAAAGGCGGCCTTTGTATTTACTTTGCAAGTCTAGCATCCTTTTTGCTATACAGCAGGTCACATGGAGAATAAACATTCCGAACAAATTTTTCAAACAAATAACCCCAGCCGTTGGCAACGATTTAAATGGGGAGGTAGACTCTTGCTCTTTATTTTGATTTTGGTAATCGCAATTATTTCCATCGCTATTAAAAATATGTATCTCCCTAATCTTCCCATGATGCAGGGGCAGGCAATGAAAGAAGTAATACAGGCTGAGAAATCAACCAGTAAACTCGCCAAAAAATACCAGGGATTTCGAAAATTTATAGATAATAGATGGGCTACTGGAAAGGGATGCGGACAAGGGGGAGACAGCGTATTGAATCTTTCCAACTCCTCACTCTTTAGTGATAGCCTAGGCATTCGTGCTGCATTCTATGTGGCCTGGGATGCTCAATCTTTTTTCTCCCTAAAAAGGAATATCTCAAAAATGAATCTGGTTTTGCCCGAGTGGTTTTTTCTGGATCCAAAGGGGGATTCTGTTTATACCAATATTGATGAACGTGGTTATGATATAATTAAAGCATCAGGGGTTCGCGTAATGCCCATGATGACCAATAATGTAAAATCTGTTTTTAGAGGTGATATTGTACATCGTATCATCAACGATCCTGTTAAGAAAAATAAATTAATTAACGACTTAGTCAAACTGATCAAAAAAAATGGGTTCGTTGGAATTAATATAGATTTCGAAGAATTGATTGAAACTAAAAATGAAGTGCTCACCAATTTTCAAAAAGAATTGTATCAGCGATTTCATAAAGAGGGTTTACTCGTTTCACAAGATGTGATGCCTTTCAATGAGGACTACGATTATAAATCATTGGGCAAATACAACGATTACCTTTTCTTGATGGCATATGACGAACATTCGAGCGATACCAAACCGGGTCCGATTAGTAGTCAGAAATGGATTGAAGCAGCTGTAGATCAGTTGGCAAAAAAAGTATCTCCTAAAAAGATCATACTCTGTATGGCGGCATACGGCTACGATTGGGTGAAGGGCGGACAAGGAACTGATGTTACTTATCAACAGGCACTGGTTATTGCTAGAGAGAGTGAAGGAAAAGTGAAATACAACAATGATTCTTATAATTTAAGTTATCATTATTGGGATGATAATGATAAAGAACATGAAGTTCATTTTACCGATGCCGCAACCAATTTTAATACCGTTCGATTTGCAACAGAATATCCTTTAGCAGGAACTGCACTTTGGAGATTGGGTAGTGAAGATAGTAGGTTATGGGATTTTTATAATCAGCCCATGTCACGCAAAGAATTGAAGAAATTCAATTTTACAGAATTCAATAAAGTGGAAGCTACAGATGATGTTGACTTTATGGGTGATGGAGAAGTATTGGATGTATTATCAACACCAAGAGAAGGACATATCACACCCGAAATAGATTCTTCATTAATGTTAATCAGTGAAGAAAGATATGATTCATTACCTAGCATGTTTGTGGTAAAACAAATGGGTCGTGTTGATGCTTCTCAAAAGAAATTAGTTCTTACATTTGATGATGGTCCTGATCCGTTATATACCCGTCAGATCTTAGACATCCTTTCAAAATATCATGTGCCTGCAAGCTTCTTTGTTGTAGGTATTGAAGCAGAAAATAATATCCCTTTAATTAAAAGAATTTATAACGAAGGACATGAATTGGGTAACCACACATTTACCCATCCCAATATGGCCAAAGTGAGTAAGCAACGGGCTTTCCTGGAAATGGATGCCACGCGATTATTGTTAGAATGTATTACAGGGCATAGTACCATTATGTTCCGTGCGCCATACAATGCCGATGCACAACCAGAAAAAATGGAAGAGCTGGTGCCTGTTGCGTTGAGTAGGACAAGAAATTATTTAACCATCGGAGAGAATATCGATCCAGAGGATTGGGAAGCAAGCGAAGTCCCAAACTTCAATGCTGATACTGTTTACAATCGTGTGATGGCATTAAAAGATCGTGGTAATATTATTTTATTACATGATGCTGGTGGCGATAGAACTGCCACTGTAAAAGCCTTACCAAGAATTATTGAAGACCTGCAAAAACAAGGTTATACTTTTATAACAGTTGCAGAATTATTGAATAAAAAAAGGGATGATATGATGCCACGGGTTCCTTACGGAAGTGGTTATAGGTTATTACAATTTAATAGTTTTATTGCAGAATTTGGATACTATTTAAGTCGGGTTTTATTCGCACTCTTTATTCTATTTTTAATTCTGGGTTCGATTCGCTTGATCATGATGCTAAGTCTTTCTGTTTTACAAAGAAGAAAAGAAAAACTGATGGCTCTAATTCCTTTTACCGGAAATCCATTAGTATCAATCATCGTTCCAGCATTCAATGAAGAAGTGAATGCCCTAAGTTCTATTGAAAATTTGCTGCGTTGCGACTACCCCAATTTTAATATCGTTTTTGTAGATGATGGTAGTAAGGATAGCACTTATGATAAAGTGCAAAAAGTATTTGGAAATCATCCAAAGATTCAAGTATTTACCAAACCAAATGGTGGCAAAGCATCTGCATTGAATTATGGCATTGCACAAACTGATGCTGACTTTGTAGTTTGTATTGACGCAGATACCAAACTGCTCACTGATGCTGTGAGCAAACTCATGCAACATTTTAGCCAAGAAAATGTAGGTGCTGTTGCAGGAAATGTAAAAGTGGGTAATGAGGTAAATATTATTACACGCTGGCAGAGTATCGAATATATTTCTAGTCAGAACGTAGATAGAAAAGCATTCGCCTATTTGAATGCCATCACTGTAGTACCTGGAGCAATCGGCGCATTTAGAAAAGAAGCGGTGGAAGCAGCAGGTGGATTTAGTACCGATACGCTAGCAGAAGATTGCGATCTAACTATTCGAATTCTTCGTTGCGGTTATCAGATCGATAATGAAAATGGCGCCATCGCTATGACAGAGGCACCTGAATCTTTGAAGCAATTCATGAAGCAGCGTTTCCGTTGGACATTTGGTGTGATGCAAACTTTCTGGAAGAATAGAGATGCCCTCTTCAATCCACAATTCAAAGCATTGGGCTGGTTGGCACTACCTGATATTCTATTATTTAAATACCTCATACCATTATTTGCACCATTGGCCGATATATTGATGCTAATTGGATTGCTCACTGGAAATGCTGGCAAACTGGGCTTTTACTACCTCATATTTATGCTGGTAGATGCTGCAATCGCTGCACTAGCCTTCCTATTTGAAAAAGAACCGATCTGGAAACTCATCTGGCTCTTACCTCAAAGGCTGATCTATCGCTGGCTCATGCTGGTAGTGCTATTTAGATCTTACAGAAGGGCTTTCAAGGGTGAATTACAGCACTGGGGGGTATTGAAAAGAACGGGTAATGTAAAAGACGTACACGAAGTTCCAAAAACTTAATAAAACTAAAGAAGGGCAGTATGTAACAATACTGCCCTTCTTTTCTTTACTTTGCAGCGAATTCAATAAATATTTACCGGATGAAATTATCAGATATTCAGGTTCAAAATGAGAAAGAAACCCGCGGTGGTTTCGGAGAAGGAATCCATGAAATTGGAAAGGAAAATGAAAATGTGGTGGTGCTTACTGCCGACCTTGCTGGTTCGTTAAAACTCGGACCCTTCATTAAAGATTTTCCAAATCGCTTTGTACAGGTAGGTATTGCAGAAGCAAATATGATTGGCATAGCTGCTGGCTTAACTATTGGCGGCAAAATTCCTTACACTACTACTTTTGCAAATTTCAGCACTGGAAGAGTATATGATCAGATCCGTCAAAGTGTGGCTTATAGCGATAAGAATGTAAAGATCTGTGCTTCACACGCTGGCTTAACATTGGGCGAAGATGGTGCTACCCACCAGATTTTGGAAGATATTGGACTCATGAAAATGTTACCAGGAATGACAGTGATTGTTCCTTGCGATTTTAATCAGACCAAAGCCGCTACTAAAGCAATTGCATCTTATAAGGGACCTGTATACTTACGTTTCGGCAGACCGAAATGGCCCAACTTCACTACCGTTGACGGAAGTGATTTTGTAATTGGTAAAGCACAGAAATTGAGTGATGGTAACGACGTTTCAATTTTTGCATGCGGACATATGGTGTGGAAAGCAATTGAAGCTGGAAAGATCTTAGAAGAAAAAGGAATTAGTGTGGAAGTAATAAATATTCATACCATCAAGCCATTAGATGTGGAAGCAGTGATTGCTTCTGTCAGCAAAACAAAATGTGCTGTAACGGTAGAAGAGCATAATGTAATTGGTGGCTTGGGCGATTCTATTGCACAGGTTGCTGCGAAACATTGCGCTATTCCAATTGAATATATTGGCACCAACGATACTTTCGGCGAAAGTGGAAAACCAACTGAACTATTAACTAAATATGGTTTAGATACGCCGTTCATTGTTGCTGCAGCTGAGAAAGTTTTAGCAAGAAAATAAAACTTGTTCACCGATAAAAAGAATCATTTAACCGCGACTTTTGTCGCGGTTTTTTTATTTTTAGATAGCGGACTTTCGTTTTATGATTTCTTTTACAATTGGTAGCATAGTAATTGATTTTAGTTAAGTAGAAATTCAAAAACCTAAAATCATTATTATGAAAAACAGCATTACACAAAAAGCAACTTTGATCGGGATCAGCTTATTGCTGTTCTCAACAACTTACAGTTTTGCACAAAGAGGAAGAGAATATGGAGGAAGAGAAAATGAAGGCCGTGAAAGAAATGAACACTACGAAAGAAATGATCGTGGAGATAGACACGAGTATCGTGAAAGCCATGCCTATCTTGCCCCTAGAGCCAACTATTACGAGAGACCAAGAACTTCTATAAGTATTGGAATTGGGAATGGATTTGGTTATGGCAATAGCTACGCTGGTGGTGGCGCTTATTATAGTCCCTATTCATCACATTATATTTCTCCTCGTTTCGCACTAGGCTTTAGATTTAATTTATTACCTATGGGCTACCTGTCAATGAACTGGGGCGGTAATCCTTATTACTACTACAATGGTTCATTCATGCGCAACTATAATAACTATTACGAAATAGTAGAAGCCCCCATTGGTGCAGAAGTACCATCACTTCCAATTGATGCAAGACCAGTTGTGGTCAACGACATCAAGTACTACGAGATCAATGGAAACTTTTTCAAAAAAGTGTACCATGAAAATGGACAAACTTGGTACAGGGTTGTAGGTAAAAACGGGCGACTTGAAACCGATTATGACCGGGACTAAAAAAGAAGTGAAGAGATAAAAGATAAGAGTGAAGAGAGGAGGAAAACTTGAAAGAGAATACGTGACCCCAGCCCCGAGCACTCGGGGCTGGGGGTCACGCATCTTAGAAGAATAATAAGCTTATCAGAATCGCAGCAATTACAGAGACCAAGTCTACTAATAGCATGGCCGACAAAGTATATCTCGTATTTTTTACTTTAATACTTCCAAAGTAAACTGCAATTACATAAAATGTTGTTTCAGCAGCGCATTGGAAAATACAAGCTAGTCTTCCTGTTAATGAATCAACACCATAAGTGCGCATCGAATCGATCATGAATCCTCTGGAACCTGCGGCATTAAAAGGTCTTAGGATGGCGATTGGTAATGCATCAACAATTTCTTTTTTCACGCCCATCAATAAAAACAGTTTGCCCATATAGCCTGATACAATTTCAAATACACCACTATTTCTAAACAAAGAAATAGCAACAAGCATTCCTAAGATATAAGGGAAGATTCTTTTTCCTGTTGTTAAGCCAGACGCAGCACCTTCAACAAATGAACTGAAAATGTCTTTGTCGTTTGATGCAAAATATTTTTCTCGATAAAATGCATAAGCCAAGATTGCAAAGATGATCACCAATAAAATCACGTTCGACAAATTCGTGGTGAAATGATTCTTACCAATTATGTCTAAGCGAGTGATATAGAAAAGTAAGCCTGCGATGATGCCAATGATCGCTCCAATAGAAATGATGAGTGAAGCGCTTTTGAAATTGATCTTTTGTTTGATCCCCACAATCAATAATGCAGCTACGGTTCCTACAAAAGAGGTAATGATACATGGCAGCATGACGTCGGCAGGATTCTGTGCATTTTGCGCCGCACGATATCCAATGATGGAAGTTGGAATTAATGTTAATCCTGCAGCATGCAAACTCATGAACATGATCTGCGAATTACTGGCTTTATCTTTTTCGGTATTGAGCTCCTGCAAACTTTCCATCGCCTTCAAACCAAATGGTGTGGCTGCAGAATCGAGGCCTAAAAAGTTCGCCGCGAAATTCAAAGTCATATAAGAAATAGACGGGTGGTTCTTGGGAATTTCGGGAAACACTTTTATAAAAACCGGACTCAATAATTTCGCCAGTTTTTCAGAAGCACCTGAATCAATTAATAATTGTAAGATCCCGCAAAAGAAAGATAAATAAGCGATCAACGGAAGTAACAAATCAAAAATGGTGTTTTTACAAGTAGGTAAAATTCCATCAGTTGCTTGTTTGCCAACCGCAATTTTTACAGTTGTGTTATCTAAAATATACAACGAATCGTTTTGTGTGAATCGATGGTCTTTGGCCTTTTGTAAAGTGTCTTGAATGAACGGACTCATCTGATTCAAGTACATTTCTTTCTTTACCAGTGGTTCGTCTTTTTTTCCGTTCACGACATAATCTATTGAATAGCTATAGCCGCTAAACAATTGTGCCAGTATATAAGTAACGGATACTAGGATAATGACTAACCAGAATCTACTTAATGCCATAAACAGTTATTAGCTAGCAATATACGAACTAATCAATTCTGTAGTATTTATCGCGCAGCCAGAATGCTACATTCACGAGGGCAATTAAGGCGGGCACTTCCACTAATGGACCAATTACACCTGCAAAAGCCTGACCGCTATTGATTCCAAATACACCGATGGCCACGGCAATAGCCAATTCAAAATTATTACCCGCAGCAGTAAAAGCAATCGAGGCATTGGTTGAATAATCAGCACCCAATTTTTTGCCAATGAAAAAGCTCACCAAGAACATGATGGCGAAATAGATCACCAACGGAATGGCAATACGAATAATGTCGAAAGGAAGTTGAACGATCATTTTTCCCTTTAAACTAAACATGAGAACTATTGTAAAAAGCAGTGCGATCAACGTGATAGGCGAGACAAAGGGAATGAATTTGTTTTGATACCAATCTTCGCCTTTGGCTTTTAGTAAAAAGTACCTGGTTAAAAATCCAGCAAGAAAAGGAACACCCAAATAAATGGCCACGCTCTCTGCGATCTGACCAATGGTAATATTCACAACAGCGCCGCTGAAACCAAATATGGGAGGCAACACAGTAATAAAAATATAAGCATATACACTATACAATAAAACCTGGAACACACTATTCAATGCCACAAGGCCCGCAGCATATTCTCTACTACCGTCGGCCAGTTCGTTCCAAACAATCACCATGGCAATGCAGCGTGCAAGACCAATAAGAATCAAGCCCACCATGTATTCTGGGTAGTCGTGTAAAAATGTGATGGCAAGTACAAACATTAAAATCGGGCCAATGATCCAATTCAAAAACAGCGAAGCGCCCAACACTTTTGTATTTTTAAAAACTTCTTTTAGTTGATCGTATTTCACTTTTGTAAAAGGCGGATACATCATCAAGATCAATCCGATTGCTAAAGGAATATTAGTAGTGCCAGAAGAAAATGAATTGATGAAGTTAGAAGAGGAAGGAATGAAATAGCCAATAGACACACCCACCCCCATTGCTAGAAAGATCCAGAGCGTTAAAAACCTATCCAGGAAACTCAATTTTTTTCTATCGTGTGCGGGTGCGCAGTTTTGGTTACTCATACTGATTTATTATATCGCAATATTACGATAGATAATGTAATAAGCAAATAATTGTTCTAAAGAGAAAGTTGGAAGATTCATACAAATTGATCACCGTTCTCCAGCACACATTGACCTAGCTTCTCCATTTTTCAATGACCCCACTTCACCAAGCCCATTTATCCCCAAAGAAGTATTCAATTTCAAATAGTTGTACCATTCTATAAAAAGATAATACTGCAATATTTAATAAGGGGTTAAGCCCCAATGGAATATGGGGTTCTAAGATCGTGGATTTTCCACTTAACGTTAGCATGTATTATTTAATGAACAGCTCTACCGCCGATCTCGCAGCAGAGAACCTAAACGATAAACCGCTGATCAATCAATTCAATCGCATCAGCGAACTTTCAGAAGATAACAAAACTGTTGTATCTAAACTCAAAAATGCTTTCCTGTTCCAACAGGAGATGAAGCAAAAACTGGTGCAATAAAAAATATTTTTATTGCACCTATCAGTATTATCTATCACTAATAAGACACATCAGTAATCTTTTAGGACGAGGCAGGGCATAAAAAAACCACTCCGTTTATGGAGTGGCTATTAATAAAACATCTCTATTTATGGATTGTCGTTTTTGCGTTTACTAAGGTTAGGTGCAAAAAATAGTATGCAAAGTATTCCAACAAAAATTAGACAGCTTAATCCTATTGTCCAATATGTCTTATTTGGTATATTATGGCTGCTAATGCTAGCAAGTGCCAAATAGGCTAGGTCAAGAATTATTAAAATGCTAAATATTATTTTCAGTAATACAATAAATACTTTCATAAGTTAGTTCGTTTTAATGTTTCCTTGAAATCCTTGTTTCAAAAGTGCTTGTAAAAATTGGGTCATTTGCCCTGATGACATACCCTTCAAATCCAAAGTGTCGCCATCTTTTAGATTACTTTTCTTCCCATTAAGCACATCTATAACAATAAGAGCCGACCTTGTTAGATTATCAGCTTCATATCCTGAACCATAAGCATCATTATATAAATTCCCTAACGATTTTAGATTTACCCCTAAATGGTCATGTGTTTTCACACCTCTATGGGCAACTGCATCTTGTAAGGCATGTAATCCTTGCCCCAGCTTCTCTACATTCGCTCCACCTTCAGATGCAAAGATATTGTCCCACCCAAATTTAAGTCCTCGTAGCATTGCTTCTTTTTGTGTCATTCCATCTTCAGCCTCTTTGTCGCTCATCATTGAGTGCCACATACTGTTCGTTTCATCTTGGGATTCCGCAGTTTTGCTATAATCAATTCCCTTCCTATAGGCTGTCGGAATAGTAGGGTATGGTGCATTTAAAGTCCGGGAATAGTAATCAGCATAGATGATTTTATTTGACGGATGGTCAGAATAAGTACTTGCATAGTGAGCA